>NZ_JBYISM010000018.1:0-173894 GCF_057708605.1 Nocardia sp. bgisy118
GTGCGGATGTCTGTGATGCTGGTGTCTTGGGCGGAGTGAATAGCTACTCGAAGACTAGAATCGGATTCATGAAATACCGACCTGTCCTGATCGTGGCCATGATCGGGGGCTTGATCGGCACAATACTGTCGAGTCCGTTCGCCGTGTACTTCGGCTTCGGCACTCCTGTGCTCGCTACCGCTATTGTTGGCGTGGGAATCTTGCTGGCGGGAGGCATAGGATTCGGCGGCCTGTGCGTTGCCCTGGCGTTGGCCGTCAGGGCTGACCGGCGCAGCGGTGGTTACCGCTGTCGCGGTAAGAGCCGGGCATAACTTTCCGAAGCTCCGGCCTGGCGGCGGTACGGCCAGGCAGCCGTGTAGGACACGGTAATCGGCTACTTCCGTGCGGCGCCCAACCACGGCGCTGTTGCCATCTCGTGCCGAGCGTCGCAAAGGTCATCGGCGGTAGTGCGCGGCGACGGAGTCCTGTCCGGTGTAGTTCGGTCCTGCGTGGTTGTCGGCGCCGAGGTACCGGAACTCCCAGCGGGGCAGGCCATATCCGGTGCGGGTGAGTCGATGGTTCCTGGCGTCGTACTGGAATCCGTTGCGACGCAGCGAGGTAGTGAATGGCCTACCGATTGGTGAACCGTCGTCCCACCGGATCGAGGAGGCATCGAAGTTGGCGACGAGCTGTCCGTCGGCGGTGAGCCAGGACGCCATCCGAGTCAGCGCGGCGATCTTGTCACCGACGTAGTGCAAGACGTGGACTGCGGTAATGAGTTCCACTGGTGCCTGCGGCTGCCACGTCAGCACCGACCCGGTGAGCAGGTCGACTCCGGGGCGTGAGGGTCCGGCGAAGAAGTCGACGAGGTCCAGGCCGATGATCTCGACATGCCCGGACAGTGACGCCGCCGCGTCGAAAAGAGCTCGGCCACTACCGCATCCCACATCCAACCACCGCTGTGGTGCCGGCCGCGCTGTCAGCCATGCCGTCGGATCGAAGCCGAGCTCTCGGCGATATGCGCCGATGCGGCGCTCGCGGTTCATCTCGGAGTTCGCCACTACCGCAGTCCGTTCCAAACGAGCGTCGTCGAGCAACTCGGTCACATCGACATCCTTCCCTGCCAGCCGATCGAGTGCACCGCCGACACCTATGCTCTGTATGGAAAAGCGACGTTCGCCCGCTGTGACATGCCCATTCGGGTAGCGCGCTACGCGGCATTTCAGTGCTTTCGGGCGGTCCCGGATGTCGATCCGATGTGCTCGGTGCCGAGGGCCACCTCGCCGCGCGGCAAGGATGGTCGCCAGTGGTAGCAAGTCCGGTGATCTGCCGACCCTGGCGGACCGGCCCGGCGAGCCGCTCGGATGTCAACGGAGCCACGGGAATTCCGCGCTGAGGACAGTGGGTCGATCAGGTGTTCCAGACGATCGATTAGTTGTCGGTGGGGTCTGCCACCATGACCCATATGGCGACAACTGATCCCCTGGCCCCACTCCAGTGGCTCAACGCATCCGAGAGCCAAGCGGACCCGCTGGGCGAGATCTTCAGTGTCGGCTTCTTCCGAAACCTTGACCCGTCGGAGGTGGTGCGCCGCTTCAGCAAAGGCGACGACTCCGGCCAGGAGTCGGACTTCGAAGAGCTCAACGACAGGATGGTCGAGTTCCTCGGCAAGACTGGCGGTGTGCACGGAGGCGGTCACGTGGGCGTGTTTCGGGCCGGTGCATGGAGCGTGGCCATCGAACCGGTCGGGTGGTGGATGACTGACCGCAAGACGCTGGCGGAACTATCGCGAGACTGTGAGGTCCTGGCGATCACCATCCACGGCTACGCCGAGCACAGCCTCGAGTACGCGATCGACGGGACGATCGTGACCGGCCACCGACTGGAGTACCCGCATATCCGTTGGGGTTGCGACCCCGACCGGCTCAACGACTACATGCGCGAGCTGGGCATGGAGCTGGACATGACCGACGATGACTATGTTTATGACGCCGATGAAGACGAGAGCGACTCGGACGCCTGGGACATCAGCTACAGCGCCGTCGTGCCGAGAGCCTTCGCCCTGGCGGCGAAGGTCACTGGAGTGTCGTTCACGGCAGACATGCTGGACCAGCCCATGCTCATCGGACCTATCGCCTACCGCATGTCGTACAGGTCGGGATAGTCACCTCCCGACCACACCACCGCTTGACCCGGTGCGCTTGCTGGTACGGCCGGTGAAGTCGTAGAACGCATCTCGTTCCGCTCTACATCCACCTGCCGGGCGACGTAGTCGACCGCAGCGTCGGCGATCTCGGCCCGGGCACGCGGAAACCGGCTCCGCTTGGTATAGAACCGCAGCATCAGCCCGAACCCGAGTTTCGTCGCGCCCCGCTTGGTGGCGTCCAGCTCTGGTTCCTTGCCCAGCCACGTCCACCGGTCGATCAGCTCGTCCTGGCCCAACTCCCTCATCACGCGGCAAGCTGTCTGCCTGGTGGTGCCGCGAAATCGTTCGATTCTCGATACTGGCGGGTTTCAAAACCATCCTGCATTCGGCATTTCAGGCTGCTCCGACCAACTCCGTGGTAGCGATGTGATCGAAGGCCGATCTGGAGGCTTCCGTCCGCGCCGGACCCGGTGTCCCCGGGGCCGCGGACCGGCGGGTAGCGGTTCCCCGACTGCCTGACCGATCAACCACGATCCGCGCTCTCACCACGCCGAATCATGGGGCCGCCTGCAAAGAGAGGTGACATCGTCGTCTGCCTCCCGTGTACGGGTATTCGAGGAGTGTGTAACCGACATCTCACCCCCGGCCAGATGTGCGCACTACGCCGATTCAGTCAGCGCCCAGGAGGCATTTCGAGTGCCAGACAGGCTGTCCGGCCGCACGATAGGCGGCCACGGATGGTCGAGATGTCATGTAGCTGAGGCCATGTAGGCGGACAGGATGTAGTCCAGGTGGCCTACCGAGCCGATCCAGAGATACGATTCCGTCGTACACAGGACATGTGGCTGGGTCTGCCACCAGGGGTACGCGCGTCCTGCGGCATCATCAGACGGTCTGCACCGCAGTGGATCTCACTGTCCAGATCGTCCGCCCAGCGGCATCAGCGGATACTTCCTCGGCGTTGGATCAGCTGACGGCAGGTCGAATCAGAGCCGCCTGCTGATCAGGCGACGACCATCGTTGTGGAAACCGCGTGCGAGATAGTATGCGAACAAATGCCCGACATCGCGGCCGTTCGGCGCGATGACCAACTCCAGACACCGGCAACCTCGCTCGCGCGCCCACCCGACACTGTCCTCGATGAGCTGTCCGGCCAGCCCGCGGCGCCGCTCAGCAGGCACCACGAACAGATCCTCGAGTTCGGCAACCAGTCCACTCTCCAGACCGAAGCTGGTAGTGGTGACGGCGAACCCGAGCAGCCGATCCGCAGAATGCGCCACCGCGACTCGCGCCGCAGGCGAGGCGAGCAACGTCGCGAGGTTGCCACGCAACTCGGGTTCGCCGGTGGCGAAACCGTCCTCGGAGTAGAACGCGACGGCCAACGCCAACACAGGCGACAGATCGACGGGACCGGCGGCACGCACGGTGGCAGATGTGATCGTCATATCGTCAGTACACCCGAGCCGCCTGGATCGGAGAACCGATTTCCACTCGCCGCGTGGTCCCAATCGCCGGGCGCCCGCCGCTACTTGTTGCGGAGTAGAAGTACAACCATCACTCGAAAGGACGGCGCCTGATCATCGACATTCGAGGATGCTTGCCGACTTGGTGGTAGCGATGTGGTCGAAGACCGATCTGGGGACATCCGTCCGCGCCTGTTCCGGGTCCTCGGACCGGCGGCAGCGGTTCCACCACTGCCTAACCGATCCATCAGGATTCGTGCTCTCGCCGCGCCGAATCACGGGGCTGCTGTAGGGAGAGGTGACATCGTCGTCTCCCTCCCGCAGGCGGGCATTTGAGGAGTGCGTAACCGACATGTCACCTCGGCCAGATGGCACACTACGTACTCCATGTCGCCTGAGCAGCGCGAAGAACAGCTCAGAATTCCTCTCTCAGTTCCACCACCAACCGGGTCGGCCGATTCAGTCAGCGCCCGGGAGGCATTTCGAGTGCCAGACAGGCTGTCCGACCGCGCGATAGGCGGCAATGTAAGTGCGTTCTCGACCCCCTGCGGTTGGCGCGAGCACGCAGGGGGCGGACGTTGCGGTGGATCTATTACTGCGAAGGTGGCGGTGCTGGCGTTAGGACACCACCCAGCGTGATTGTTATGAGTTAGCTGATGCACGATAGTTCCGGTATGTCGGAAAGCGGCGAACATGACGCCCACGAGACGGGCGGTGGGGGGCGTCCTGGTTGGCGAGGCCGGTTTCGGCGACAGACCCCGGGGGCCGGAGGAGGTCAGCCCGGTGCGCCGGCGCGGGGGTGGGTCGCACGGGTGGGCTGGCTGCTGCTGGTGGTCGCTGTAGTACTCGGGATCGTGGTGCCGGTTGGGCAATTGCTCGTGCTCGTACCGATTTCCTGGTCACATCCGCTGTTGAGGGTTTTGGCGGTGCAGGGGATCGTCATCGTCGTCGGCAATTTGCGTGACCTGCTGCGCGTCAGTCCGGCAGCCAGTGCAGCTCGTGTGCCAAGGTCTTGGCGACGGTACGGATGCGGCGGTGTAGTGGTGACTGCACGCGCGGGAGGACCAGGTGGATCGTCAAGGTGGGTGCGCCCCGCAGCGGTCGCCACGTGAGACCGGCCGGTGTGATCGTGACCGCGGCTTCACCGGCCGGGGCGAGGGTGAGCCCGTCGCGTAGGTCGCGCTGAGACGGGTCGAAAGAGACTGCGGGCGTGTGGAATCGGAGGTGTGGCCGGGTGTCGCGGAACACTGCGGACAGCTGATCGTGGATCACGGGGTTGGCGGTGCGGTCGGGGAGTCGCAGCGGATACGCGGCCGCATCGGCGATCTCGATCTCCGGGTGTTCGGCCAGCGGATGATGCTGCGCCAGCTGGACCCCGACGCGTACACGCCGCAGCAGGAACCGGCGCACGCCACGACCCGGCTGTTCACCGCGGGTGATCCCCGCATCGATGCGGCCGTCGGCGACCGCGGGAGAGATCTCCGGTGTCGCCATCGGGACCGCACCGACCTCGAGTCCCGGGCTGCTGCGAATGAGCCTGTCCACCAGGACCGGCGCCGTCTCGGCCCCCGCGCTGAGGCTGTATCCGATGCGCAGCGTGCCCAGTTCACCGGCCCCCGCATTCCGGGCGGTGTCCCATGCCCGGTCCAGCGCCGCCAGCGCGGGCGGCGCGGACTCCGCCAAAGCCGCACCGGCCGTGGTCAATACGACGCTACGCGTGTCACGAACCAGCAGGCTCGTACCGAGTTCCGCCTCCAATCGGCGCATCCGGGCACTGAGTGCGGGCTGCGCGATACCGATCCGTGCGGCCGCGCGGGTGAAGTTCAACTCCTGCGCCAGCACCAGAAAGTACCGCAGGCTCACCGTATCCGGCGCCACATGCCCTCCCCGTCGATTGATAACGATCCGTTCTGAGCCTATCGCGTCCCGGTCTTTCCCTCGACCACACATCAAGCCCTAACCTGCACATATGACGATTCAACCGACCGCGGTAGATGCAGGAGGCAGTCATGCATAAGCTGCTGGTCCTATATCCCAAGCCCGCCGACCCCGACCACTTCCGCGACTACTACGTGACCAAACACCTTCCACTGGTCATAGAGATGCCCGGCCTACTTGCGTGGCGCTACAGCTTCGACGTGGCGGCGACCAACGGAGAAGCGCCGTATTTCGCGGTCTTCGAAGCCGACTACGCTGACGCCGCCGCCATGGCCGCGGCGTCGGCGTCGCCGCAAGGCCAGCGGGCGGCCGCCGATGTCGTCAACTACGCCACCGGCGGTGCGGTCATCATCCACTATCCGGTGCAGGAGGGCACCGACTGAGGCAGGACGGCACGCTCCGGGACGCGTTCGGTCGGCCGTTGCGGCCAGGTCTGGCTCTCGGCGGAACGCCGTTCGCGGTTGCCGGTTCGTTGAGCGTCAAAGGTGGGCCGATGTCCTGGCCGGATGTCACGGTGGTTGATGCGCGCGTGCGGCTCGACGGCCGGGGCGGGAGCCCGCCAACCTCGGGCAGGCCCGGCATCGCCTTTCGAAGAACGGTCCAAGCGTTCCGAACCCAGTAAGGAATTCTGACTGTCAGCGGCAATATGGTGCGTTTGGCCGACCCAGATGTGCGGACATCCAGATCAGCGACGGCTATCAAACACCCTGCCAGCGCGTTAGTCGCTACGAGATACCGTGCCCTGAATCTGAGACGTGCTCGTTCCGCCGTAATCCGCATATTTGTAGGTCGCCGAAACCACCCGGCTACTGCCAGCCTCACAATTCGGAGCGCGCAGGTGAGTAAACGCGAACTCGTTGCCTGTACCAGGCTGATACAGCATCACTTCGGTTCCCGGCGGACCCGACCGTAATGGCAGCTCGTCTCGGAACGAGATCGCGGTCGGCGGGGTAGTTTCGACGCTGCCTGTGCCGTTACGCAGTGTGACCACGACCCCGAACACGTTGTCAGGCACATCCTTCGGCGGATACGACTGTGTCGCGCCGCCTGTGTAGACGGTCGTCTGTCCCTCGTCGGTCCAGTCCGACAAGTTCCTGCCGCAATGGGCGTCGGTGACGAGCCGAGCCAGGACACCGGACGGGGTGCCGCTGCCCGCGATCAGCGGCGGAATCGTGACCACCACACTGACGAGAATGGCAACTACCAGCACTGCTCCGCCTCGCATCGAGGCGGCGCGCGTCCGACCGGATCGGTTGCCATACAAGTGCAAGAAGGCTGCCGCGAACGCTGCGGCAAGTGCGAAGCACGCCGCGACGATGCTCGTGTCGAGGTGTCCGGATAACTCCGGCTTGTAATCGGACAAGTACAGCTCGGTCCCCACCCACTGAGCGAACAAACTGGCAACTACCCCACCCGCGATGGTGCCGCCAGGCGCGAACCGGTATGGCATCAGCCCGAAAATGCCAGTGACGACCAGCACCGGGCTAATCACAAGCAGGAACGGCCAATAGACCATGAGGTTGGCCGCGAAGCGGCCGCCCGCTTCGAACTCGAACCGTGGATCCGATCCCGGCTCCGAGTACAGTCCGAGCCCGATCGCCACCCACGCCACAGCCAGCACGCCGACGGCAACAACATGCAATAGGTACGCGAGACGGTTCAAGCGATTCCACGATGGATCACGAGCAAACACGCGGTCACTGTATCGACCAGTTGCGTCCGATCCGGTTACCAAATGTGGAGAAATCGTGTGGGTCCGGTAGGAGACTCCGAAGTCGCGGAGCCCGAACCCATTCAGAGGGCGTCGCGAGTGCAGCAGGATCGGCGGCAATTCAGGTATGCCCAGCGCGGGCCGAGGGCACCGACAATGGTGTTCGCCTCATGTCTTGGGCGGCACAGCGAATGCAGGTTGTTCGGGTCGTAGCGCTCGCCACCCATGCCCCTAGCCCTTTGAACATCCTCAACTCGGCAGAGGCGGACGTTCGTCAACCGCGCGCCCAGCGGCAGGAGAGTGCATTCTTCGGAACCAGTGCGCAGAAGCTCTCCTGGGTCCACAGCGCATCGCCCCCGATCCTTTCCACACGCCCACTGCTTGCCGAAGAACCAAACGACGGATCCGCGACGAATACGACGGAATCGAATACTGTTCGAGCATGTTCCCCACCTGGCGAATCGCTGCTGCCAAAGCGGAATTTCAGCACCGGCCCCGCCGTGCCACCATTGGGCTGGCGGGATGGATCGCGCTCCTCGGGTTTCCCGCAGCAGTCATCGGCGTCGCGGCTACAGCCGTATTTCCCTCCGCCGCAACCGAACTCATCGTTGGTGTCTGGCTGCTGATCGTGGTGGCCACCGTACTCGTCGCGGTCTGGCTCTGGGTGTGGCGCGTCAGCGAACTTGCCAGCAAGGAAAGCAGTGCACGCTATGACGTCCTGCGGGACATCGAAACCTCGCGGCTCACCCTGCGCCGACCGGCGCCGAAGGACGCAGTCCCGCTCGAGGCCACGATCGACGATGCGATGCTCGCCAGCAACGGTTGGACAGAACGAAATGGCCGGGCACTGATCAAGGCGGTCGGGCGCGGCCGCCCGACTCCCGGGCTTCTGGTGATCGAGTCGCGATCAGACGCAACCGTGATCGGTGGCGCGACTGTGCACCCCGGCGACGACCAGACGTCGTTCGCGTCGATCGGTTGGTGGATTGGCCCCAGTCACCGGCGAGCCGGCTATGCGAGCGAAGCGGTGGCCGCCCTCGTCGACGCGATCCACGACACCGGATACACCAGCGTAGAGATCGGCACGAACGAGTCGAATCTCGCGGTGCAGCGCATCTGCGACAAGATCGGCGCAACAGAAAAGGATCGGCGACCGCAGCCTTTGCCGGACGGATCGACCGTCCCTGGAATTTGGTACGAACATCACCGCGTGGTCACAGAACCAACGTGAATCAAGTGCGCTGTCCCAGATGTGAACGTGCCGCCGGTTCGAGCCGTTGCCGCTCGGCGGACCGTTAGCCGATTGCCAGTACGCATGGGTGGATCGCGTCACGAGCTGAGCACCTGACTTGGTGGTAGCAATGTGGTCGAAGACCGATCTGGGGACATCCGTCCGCGCCGGACCCCGTGTCCCGGGTCCGCGGACCGATGTTGGCGGTTCGACCACTGCCCAACCGATCAACCACGATCCGCGCTCTCGCCGCGCCGAATCATGGGGCTGCTGTAGGGAGTACGGGGAGGTGACATCGTCGTCTCCCTCCCCATACGCGGGCATTTGGGGAGTGTGTAACCGACATCTCACCCCGGCCAGCAGCGCCACCTCCTCACGCCGCAGCCCTGGCACCTGCCGTCGCACGCCGACGGGCAGACCGACATCGCGCGGTCCCACGCCAGCGCGCGCCTGCCGCAACAACGCGGCGAGCTCGATGCGGTCCATGACCCGATGATGCCGGACATCGGCGGCGGCGGGGTGGTACGGCCGATCCCAGGACATGGCGGTCCTGGCGCGCAGCGCGCCGCGCGGACACGCTCGGATCGTGAACTCCACCACGATCGCCCTGGTCACCGGGGCCAACAAGGGATTGGGCCGGGAGATGGTGCGCAGGCTGGCCGGACTCGGATGGCGCGTCTTCCTCGGCGCAAGGGACGCCGAGCGCGGCGAGCGGGCGGCGACCGAGCTTGCCGAATCGGGTCTCGACGTCGAATTCGTCGAGCTGGACGTGACGTCGGCGTCCTCCGTAGCCGCCGCCGTCGAGTCGGTCCGCGAGCGCGCCGACCACTTGGACGTGCTCGTCAACAACGCGGCGATCGGCGGCACTCTCGCCGCCCCGCCGGACTGCGTGGCCGCCGACTTCCGAGAAGTGTTCGAGACCAACGTCTTCGGCGTCGTCGAGGTGACCCACGCCTTTCTGCCGCTGCTGCGCGCGTCGTCGCACCCGCGAATCGTCATGGTCTCCAGCGGCATTGGATCGCTGACCCTGACTTCCGATCCCACCCGGCTGGAATCCACTCTGCTCGGCCTGCCCTACCCGTCGTCGAAGTCCGCGCTCAACGCGATCACCTCCCAGTACGCGCGGGCGCTGCCCGATTTCCGGGTCAACGCGGTCGATCCCGGCTATACCGCAACGGATTTGAACAACAACACGGGCGTGCAGACCGTTGCCGAAGGCACCGACGCCGTCGTGCGCCTGGCCTCCGGCGAACCGGGCGGACCCACGGGCGGGTTCTTCGACCGGCGCGGGCCGGTCCCTTGGTGAGGCACCGCTAGGATGCGCGCATGCATGTGCGGAAGTCGCGACGGCCGGACACGGTGTTCCGATCGATGCGGACGACGCTGGGAGTAGCGGCCGCCTGCCTGATGCTCGCCGTGATCTGCGTGGTCGCGATCGTGACCGGCACGGCGGTGATCGCGGGGAAGATCGGCGCACTGGTCTTCCTTGCGATCGGCGCCGAGATGGCGTGGTCCGGGCTGCGGCGCAGGCCGGATCTGGTCATCACCGACGAGGTCGTGGAACACCGGGCGTTCGGCCGGATCGCGTGGTCGATGGTGGATCACGTCCGGGTGCGCCGCTGCCCGAGCGGCGATGCCATCGATCTGGTACTCACACACCCGGATCAGGAGTTGGCGATCGCCACCGCGCCGTCGATTCCCATGACCTCGCTCTCGGTCCCGCTGCTCCAGGTCACCGAGGCGATGCGCAGGCACCGGCCGCACCTCGAGATCACCGCCGCCGACTGACCCGCCGCGCGCTCAGGCGGCCGCGTATTCGGTGAGCCAGGACGGGAATTCGGTCAGGTCGCCGAGAACGATGTCGGCTCCCGCCGCGCGCAGTTCGGCGGCGTCGCACGGTCCGGTGGTGACACCCACCGCGAACGCGTCGGCGGCTTTGGCGCCGCGCATGTCACCGGCGTGATCGCCGACGTAGACGGACGCACCTTGCGCGCGCAGCGCCTCGGCCTTGCCGGTGGACCACAGCCCGCCCGCCAGGTGGTCGATCCGCCAGCCCAGCTCGTCCAGATGGAGCTGCGCGTGCGGCTGGTACTTGCCGGTCACCACCATCAGCCGTCCGCTGCGCGCGGCCACCGCGGCCAGGGCCGCGGCCGCGCCGGGCATGGCGGGGATGCGTGGCACCACGTCCGGATACAGCTCGCGGTAGCGGGCGATGAGGGCGGGAATGAGCTCGTCGGGGGCGCCCGCGTCGGCCAGCAGCAGATCGAGCGGCGGGCCCAGTCGCTGCACGAAGTCGGCGCCGCGCAGCGGCAGCTGGAATTCCGCGGCGACGGTGTCGATGGCGAAAGAGACTCCCGGTCGCGAGTCGATCAGCGTCATGTCGAGGTCGAAACCGACGGTCCAGGTCACCCATCGACTCTAGAGGGGCGCGGCGGGACCGAGTCCGCCGGGAGCGCTGAAAGGGGAGGTGCGCGCGGGCCCGGTCAGTTCGTGCAACGGGTCCCGTCCGGGGGCAGCACGCCGTCGTAGAGGTAGGCGACGACGATGGCGTCCACGCAGGAGGAACCGTTGTCGAAGGCGATGTGACCGTCGTGTTCGTTGATCACGAGCACGGCGTCGGTCAGGGTGGCGGCGACGTTCTCGGCGTCTTCGAGCGGGGTGGCCGGGTCGCCGCTGTTGTTGAGCAGCAGGATGGGCGGCGCACCCGCCGCGTCCACGCCCTGTGACTTCTGCGTCGGCGGCACCGGCCAGAACAGGCACAGCGGGGTGCTGAACACGCGGTTCGCGCCGAACAGCGGTGACTGCCCGGCCACCCATTCGGCCTCGCGCGCCAGTTCCCCAAGGATCACGTCCTCGGACTTGGACCGCCACGCGTTCGGGTCGTCGTCGAGGCATTCCACGGCCCAGAACGCCGGATCCGACGAGCTGTAGCGCCCCTGGTCGCGGCCGACGTAGAGGTCGGCCAGCTCGGCGAGCCCGGTGCCGTCACCGCGCAGCGCGTCGGCGAACGCGCGCTCGAATCGCGGCCAGTAGCGTTCGTCGTAGGTCGCCTGGAAGATGCCGAGCAGCGCCAGATTGGAGCCGACTCTGCGGTCGTCGGTGGTGCGGATGGGCTCGGCGTCCACCCGGGCGATCAGGTCACGCAGCCGCCGCATGGCGGCGTCCGCGTCGTTGCCGACGGGGCAGTCCGTGCGCTGCGCGCACGCGTCGAGCATGGTGCGCACCAAGCGATCTCGCGGCGAGAGCTCGCCCGGTGCCGGGGTGCCGGACACGTCGAGCGCCTCCCACCGGTCGGTAGGCAGGCTCGGATCGTCCACGGAGTCGAGCACCATCCGACCGACCCGATCCGGGAACCGCTCGGCGTACAGCTGCCCGATCCGGGTGCCGTAGGAGAAGCCGAAGAAATTCAGCTTCGCCTCGCCGAGCGCCGAACGCATAATGTCCATGTCGCGCACCACGAACTCGGTGCCGACGAAACCGAGCAAGGTGCCGGTGTTGCGCAGGCACGCGGTGGCGTAGCGGCGGTGCGCCTCGGCGACCGACCGGCGGCCCGCGTCGTCGACCGGGGTGAAATCGGTGGCCAGGTAGTCGTCCATCGCGCGATCGCTCAGGCACTGCACAGGCGCGGTCCGGCCGACGCCGCGCGGGTCGAAACCGACCAGGTCGTAGCGGATGCGGAACTTGCGCAGACCGGTGTCCCGCGGGTCGAGCGCGGAAAGGACGTTCTCGTAACCGGATTCGCCGGGACCGCCGGGGTTGCTGGTGAGCACGCCGAGGCGCCGGGCGGGATTGGCGGCGCGTAAACGCACCAGCGGCATGGCGATGGCCGCAACTCCAGGGTGGTCGTAGTCGACAGGCACGCGGATCTCCCCGCAGTCCGCGCCCGGGTATCCGGCGCACGGCGCCCAGTCGATCCGCTGAGCCTCGTAATCCTGCAGTGTGGGCAGCGGGGCGGGGGAAGGCGTTGCCCGGCCATCCACCCTCGGCCCGATCACGCAGCCCGAGATCAGCAATCCCACGGCCGCAACCACGGCCACCAGTCCGCACCGATTCGCTCGCACTGTCGTCCCCCGATCCTCCGCGACGTCCTCCGGCGGATGTATCGCGCCGCGGCCACCGCGAATTGACGGCGAGCCCCTCTCGAAGATAGCGAGAAAGCGGCGATCCGCGTGGGTCTCAGCGCATCTCGGTGCCGGGGCCTGGTCGATCCAAGAGGTTGTTGCCGTTCGGTCAGTGCACGAAAGGGTCGAAGCGGCGCCCGGTGAGCCGGGCGGGGAGGGGCCCGTCGGCGACAGTGCCGTCCAGGTCCTGAAAAGTGGCGCTCGCCGTGCCGGTGAACTCAATATCGCCAACGGTCAGTTCGAATCGAACGACGCCCTTGCGTATCCGGCTCGGATCGTCGCGGTCGACCGTGAATTCCAGGAATGCGCCCGTGACCCGCGCTCCGTCGGCTCGCCAGACGCCCATGCCGTTGCTGTCGCTGGTGGCTCGGTTGCCGTGGTCGGGGTTCGACTGGAGTAAGGTGCCGTCCGCGTGAAATGTCATGACGTGGTGGGAGAACGGCGCGCCGTCGGCGACCACCTCCCACACGCCGATCACGCTCATCGCGACCCGCACAGGTCGGCCAGCAGGGCGATGCCGCGGTCGATGTCGTCCTGCGGCACGCCCGCGATGCTGAGTCGCATCGCATTGCGGGGCGCGTCGTCCTGGGCGTAGAACATGGTCCCCGGAATGAAGACCACCCCGGCCTCCCGCGCGGGCTGCGCGAGCGCCACGGCGTCGAAATCGGCGGGGCCCTCGATCCAGACGAACATGCCGCCGTCCGGGTCGGTCCAGGAGAAGCCGTCGGGGAAGTGCCGTTCCAGCGCGGTCGTGACCGCGTCCATTTCGGCGGCGTACACGGCGATGATGTGGTCCAGATGCGCGGATGCCGTTGCACTGTCGAGGAATTCGGCGGCGATCGCCTGGTTGAGGACCGAGGTCTGCATGTCGATGCCCTGTTTCAGGGCCAGCACCGGTTCGACGAGCTGATCCGGCAGCACGGTGATGCCGATGCGCAGCGCGGGGGCAAGGGTTTTCGACAGCGACGTGATGTAGACGGTGCTGTCGGGCGCGTAGAACCAGAACGCGGGCAGCAGCGCGGGGTCCGGCGCGCCTACGCCGAACGAGATCACCGTGGGATGGCGCGCCTGCGCGGCGAAGAGGTCATCGATCTGTCCGCTCGGGGCCGCCGCCCCTCGTTCGACGGTGACGCTCACGCGTGTGCCGGGGCGAGTTCCCGCCGCAACCGCGCGGCGATGTCGGCGGCCGCGATATCAGATTCCGGCGCCAGCACCAGATCGTCGCTGAAGAGCGGATCGGTGCGGATGTCGACGGCCGTCAATTCCTCGGTGTCGCTGAGGTTCACCGCCACGTGCACGACGCCCGCGGGGATGTAGGGGAATTCGCCGGGACCGTGCAGCTGCGGCGTCAGTTCCGGGCCGACCAGCGTCGCCGCTCGCCCCTGCAGGCACAGCACGATGGTCTCGCTGTGGGCGTGGTAATGCGCCCAAGCCACCTTGCCCGGCGCCATGGTGATCATGGCCGCCGAAATTCCCTCGGCGCCACAGGTTTCCGTCGTCACGCACGGGATCAGATGCTGGCCGTGCCTGCTTACCGTCATCGCGTGGTCCGCAGCGGCGATCACCCGTGCTGTCTTGAAGACATCGTTCATCGAAGCATTTCCCCAACATCAAGGCCGGTCGGTATGAGCCCGAACGTAAGTCATCCCGAGGTCCGGGGGAGAAGCCTCCCGACCCCGATTTCATCGGGCATTCGGCAGGACTTACCTCGGCGCAGACGGACGTTCATCTCGCGAGTGATCAAGATCAAATTCTCGGCGCCGCAAACATCAGCGCTACGAGCGGAACACGGCGACTGGAGCGGGCGGCCGCCACAGCAATGTCGTGGCATGCCAGACCGCCGCGACCACGGAGCGCGCGAACGACGGCGATCCGCGTGGATCTCCACGCGCGGCAGCGTCCGGCGGTACGTTGGTCTCCGACGCAGGTTTCGCCTCGCGGAAGGGCCGGAGATGGATTCGGATCTGCAGCAGCGGCTCGTGGCGTTGTTCCAGCGAACGGCGACGACCGTACCGGCCTATCGCGCCTTCCTCGACAGCCACGGCATCGACCCGGCGTCGGTCGCCGACGCCGCGGGATTCGCGCGAGTTCCGCTGATCACCAAGGAGAACTACCACCACCGCTATCCGCTGCCGCAGCGGTGCCGGGACGGCGATCTCGGCGCATGCGATCTGATCGCGGTGTCGTCCGGCTCGACGGGGACGCCCACCTTCTGGCCCCGTTCCGCCGCCGACGAAGCGGCCGCGACCCGGCGCTTCGAACAGGTCCTCGTGCACAGCTTCGACGCCACCCATCGGCGCACCCTCGCGGTGGTCTGCTTCCCGCTCGGCACCTGGGTCGGCGGTCTCTACACGCTGTCCTGCCTGCGCGGGCTGGCCGCCGAACTGGCCATGACGATTGTGGCACCGGGCAACAACAAGGCCGAGATCCTGCGCGTGGTACCGGAACTCGGTCCGCACTTCGACCAGGTGGTGCTGTTCGGTTATCCGCCTTTCCTCAAAGACGTTGTCGACACCGGCCTGCACGACGGCGTCGACTGGTCGCGCTTCGCGCTGAAGCTGGTGTGCGCGGGCGAGGTGTTCAGCGAGCAGTGGCGCGATCTGATGGGCAAGCGCGCCGGGCTGGATCCGGTCCGCGACGTCGCCGCGCTCTACGGCACCGCGGACGGCGGCGTGCTCGGCAACGAAACCCCGCTCAGTGTGCGCATCCGGCGGTTCCTCGCCGAGCATCCGGGTCCGGCGCGGGAACTGTTCGGCGGCGAGCGACTGCCGACCCTGTTGCAGTACAACCCGGCCGACCGCTATTTCGAAACCGTCGACGGCACACTGGCGTTCACCGCCGATTCCGGTGTGCCGCTGATCCGCTATCACATCGCCGACGACGGCGGCGTCATCCCGCACGAGCGCCTGGTGGAGTTCTGCAAGGCACACGGCTTCGAACCGGAGGAGGAGACCGGCCCGGATCTGCCGTTCGTCTTCGTCTTCGGCCGCGCCATCCACGCCGTCTCGGTGTTCGGCGCCAACGTCTTTCCGGAGACGGTGTCGCTCGGGCTGGAGCGGGCGGAGATCAGCGACTGGGTCACCGGGAAGTTCGTGCTGGAGGCGTGGGAGGACGCCGACCGCGACCGGCTGCTGCGCATCACGGTCGAGCTCGGGCCCGACGAGCCGAACACCGCCGACCGCACCCGGCTCGTCGCTGTCGCGATCCGTGACGAATTGCTCACGCACAACAGCGAATACGCGAACTACGTGCCCGCCGAGCGTCACCTGCCGCACGTCGAGCTGCGCCCGGCAGGCGACCCGGATTACTTCCCGGTGGGAGTCAAGCACCGCTACACGCGGTGACCGGGCCGAGATTCACACCCGTGCCAGATCGATCCGCCGAGCGGATTCCTACCGAAGACGCCTCAGCTCGATAATCGAGGCCGCCACAGCGCCCGACCTGATCACAGCCGGGTGCCGTTGACCACCAGCGCCACATCGATGTTGCCGCGCGTGGCGTTGGAGTACGGGCAGACCTGATGGGCCATCTCGACCAGCTCGATCGCCTGCTCGCTGGTGACGGAGGGTAGCGAGATCCGCAGTTCGACGCCGAGTTCGAAGCGGCCGCCGTCGATCGGGACAAGTGAGACCGATGAGTCGATCTGTGCGTCGTTCGCCTCGAGCTTGCCGCGCTGCCCGAGCAGGGCCAGTGTTGTGCCGAAACAAGCGGCGTACCCGATCGCGAAGAGTTGCTCGGGGTTTGTGCCCTCACCATCTCCGCCCAGTTCCTTGGGCTGGCGCAGGTCCAGATCCAATCGCCCATCGGATGTGCGCCCGTTGCCGTTCCTGCCGCCGGTGACGCGTGCCCCAGCCGTGTACAGCGCAGTGGCCATCGTTGAACTCCCTTCCTAGGTAACGCAATAGAACTTCTCACTTCTAAAATAGGAAGTCAATAGATCAATGTTTGGAAATGCCTAGTGGCGGAACGAAAATGCGGAGGATCGGCTACTTGCTGCCGACACGTGACCAGTCCGTACCGGGTGTGCATGAACCGAGGACGCCTGTCGTCCAGGCCCGGCGGGCGGAGGCAGCTCAGTCATTCAAGAACGAGAAGCGCGAAGTTTAGAGTGATGAAGTGGATCAGCGAACATACAACCAGTACTGCGCGACCGCGCGCACCCTCGATCTCGTCGGCGAGCGCTGGACGCTGCTGCTGATCCGCGAACTGCTGACCGGACCCAAGCGATTCAGCGACCTGCAGGCAAGCCTTCGCGGCCTCGGCACCGGTCTCCTCGCCGCCCGCCTGAAACATCTCGAACGCGAGGGGCTGGCCCACAAGATCACCCTCCCGCCGCCCGCCCGCACCCCCGCATACGCCCTGACCGACGCCGGCGAGGAACTCGAGCCCGCGATCCTCGCGCTGGCCAGGTGGGGTCTGAAGTGGGCGATGGGCGCACCGCGCCCCGCCGAAACGTTCCACCCGGGCTGGGCGGTCCTCGGACTGCGAGCCTGCTTCAACCCGCAGGCCGCCGTCGGACTCCGCGCGGTGTACGAGGTCCGCATCGATGACGAAGTCTTCCACGCCCGCGTCGATGACGGAACGATCGAAACGCTGCACGGCCCCGCCCAGTACCCCGACGCAGTCATCACCATCAGTGAGTCCGCGTTTCTCGACCTGACCAGCCAGGGCCTCACACTCGCCGAGGCGGTCGAAACCGGTGCCGCATCCGCGAGCGGTGACAGCGAGGCTCTGCGCAGGATCAAAGGGCTGTTCCGTCTGCCGCCACCACGCGCCCGAAAGGCAGACGAGTAGACCATCGACAACCAATTCTCGCGACGGCGCACGGATTCCGTCGGGGGTGCACGGATACCTCGATCGGCACAGTCGCGCCGGCGGACGGCAGGCCGAGCGCGATGAAAAGGCGAGGTTGACCAGGACTCTCGCGGTGCCGAGGGCCGTCAGTGCCGAGAGGGCGGTGACGCCGATGGCGGTGATCGCCAGGCCAAGTCGCCGCCGCCCTCGATCACGGCCGGGGTCGGTCGGCGGTCGCGGGGCCCAGGGTGTGCGTGCGGTCGCGAACCGGTAGCAGGTCGGGGCGTTTGGCGGTGCGGCCGTCGCCGGACGAGCGCCCGGTCAGCCTGCGGCCCAGCCAAGGCCCGAGAAAGGTTGCCGCCCAGCGCAGTTCGCTCGCCGCGGTGGACAGCGTGCCGCGGGCGGGCAGCGGCGGGTGCAGGGGTTCGGTCCAGCGGTCGTCGGCGCCGGGCAGTCGCAGCGCGTAGGCCAGGGCGTCGGCGATGCGCTGATGTCCGAGCGGGCCCGCGTGCAGCCGATCCGTGCTCCACAGGCGGGGGTCGGTGACGACGGGGTAGGGGGTCGTATCGGCGACGACGACGCCGTGCCGTTCGGCGGAGGCGCGGATGCGGTCGTTCATGGCGGTGACTCTGGCGCTGATCGGGCGCGCGAGCGGGGTGATTCGCGCGGCGTCGGGGAAGGTCAGCGTGGCCACGACCGCGCCGTGGGCGGTGAGCGCCGCGAACATGGCGTCCAGGTGCCCGGCGACCTCGTCGGCGTCGAATCCGGGGCGCAGCAGGTCGTTGAACCCCGCGACCACGGTGGCCAGATCGGGGCGCAGTGCCAGTGCGGCGTCGAGTTGTTCGGCGTGCACCTGATGGGCGAGTTTGCCGCGGACGGCGAGGTTGGCGTAGCGCAGGTCCGGGTCGATCGCGGCGAGCCGTTCGGCGAGTCGGTCGGCCAGACCGCGCACTCCGGTCCGGTCATCGCCGTCGCCGACGCCTTCGGTCTGGCTGTCGCCGAGAGCGACGTATCGCGAATAGGCGGTCATGCGGCACGCGCCGTCAGGTGCGGATGGTCGGCAAGCATGGCAAAATAGTAACTTACTCAATTATTTGCCTAAAGGATGGCTGTCACGGACTTCCCGTCGGCCGTCGGTGGGTGGAGCCGATCGCTCCACCCACCGACGGCTGCTCGCTCAGAAGGCGGCTTCGCCGAGCTTCATCACGTCGCCGTCGAGGTTCGACAGCACGGCTCGGGTGGCCGACAGCATCGGTAGCACGGTGCGGGCGAAGAACCGCGCGGCCGCGATCTTGCCCCGATAGAACGGCACGTCCGGTCCCGCAGTGCCCGCTCCGGCCAAGGCCGCGGCGGCGATCTCCGCCTGGTGCAGCAGTTGCCAGCCGATGAGCAGATCACCGACCGCGAGCAGGAATCGCACCGAACCGAGCCCGATGAGGTACAGCTGAGCCGGATCCTGCTGTGCCGCCATGAGGTGTCCGGTCAGGGCACCGGCCATGGCCTGGACGTCCTGCAAGGCCGTCTCCAAGAGTTTTCGCTCGGACGCGAAGTCGTTTGCGCCGTTGTCGACGAACTTCTGGATCTGTCCCGCGAGGTGCGCCAACGCCACACCCTTGTCACGAATGATCTTGCGGAAGAAGAAGTCCTGAGCCTGGATGGCGGTGGTGCCCTCGTAGACGGAGTCGATCTTGGCGTCGCGAATGTATTGCTCGAGCGGGTAGTCCTGCAGATATCCCGAGCCGCCGAAGGTTTGCAACGATTCACCGAGGTACTGATAGGCGCGTTCGGAGCCGACACCCTTGACGATCGGCAGCAGCAGGTCGTTGACGCGCGCCGCGATATCCGCGTCGGCGCCGGAAACCCGTTGGGCCACCAGTGGATCCTGGTGTGCCGCGGTGTAGAGATACACCGCGCGCAGCCCTTCGGCATACGCCTTCTGCAGCATCAGCGAGCGTCGGACGTCCGGATGGGCGATCACGGGCACGCGCGGCGCGGTGGGGTCGCCCATCCGGAGCAGATCGGCGCCCTGTATCCGGCTGCGCGCGTAGTCGCGGGCGTGCAGATAGCCCGTGGACAGTGTGGCGATGGCCTTGGTGCCCACCATCATTCGCGCGTTCTCGATGATGCGGAACATCTGCGCGATGCCGGTGTCCCTTTCCCCGATGAGCCAGCCCTTGGCCGGGATGCCGTGCCCGCCGAAGGTGAGTTCGCAGGTGGCCGAGACCTTCAGTCCCATCTTGTGTTCGACGCCGGTGACGAACACGCCGTTGCGTTCACCGAGTTCGCCTGTCTCCGGGTCGAAATGGAACTTCGGCACGAAGAACAGCGACAGGCCCTTGGTGCCGGGCCCCGCGCCTTCGGGACGGGCCAGCACCAGGTGGGCGATGTTGTCGAACAGATCGTCGGAGTCGCCCGAGCTGATGAACCGCTTGGCCCCTTCGAGATGCCAGGACCCGTCGGGTTGGGCGATCGCCTTGGTGCGCGCCGCGCCGACGTCGGATCCGGCGTCGGGTTCGGTGAGCACCATGGTGCCGCCCCAGCCGTTGTCGACAGCGGCGCGCACCATGCGCCGCTGCTCGTCGCCGCCGTGGTGGAACAGCGCGGCCATGCTCGGGCCGAGCGCGTAGATGAAGGCGGCGGGCTGGGCGCCGACGATCATCTCCGCCAGCGCCCAGTAGAGCGCCCTCGGCACGGGAGTGCCGCCCAGTTCCGCCGGAACCCCGATCTTCTCCCAGCCGATCTCGCGCAGCGCCCGGTAGCTGCGCTTGAACGACTCGGGCAGCGTGACCGAGTGCGTGTCGGGGTCGAACACCGGCGGCTCGCGGTCGGCGGCGGCGAACGACGCGCTCAGCGGACCTTCGGCGACGCGGCGCATTTCGGCGAGCATGGCGCGCACGGTGCCGGTGTCGAGGTCGCCGAACGCCTCGTCGTCGAGCAGTGCGTCCAGGCCGAGGACCTCGAACAGGTTGAATTCGAGATCGCGGAGATTGCTGCGGTAGTGGCTCGGGCTGGTGTCGCTCGAGGTCACAGGTCGAGCTCCACATCGCTGATCGGATAGGCGACACAGGAGTGGGTGTAGTCGAACTGCGCGTCGGAGAGGCGGAGTTTGGCCTCCTCCGCGGTGTGCACCTGGCCTTTCACGACGCGCACCCGGCACAGGCTGCATTCGCCGGAACGGCACGCCGCTTCGGGGCGAAGGTTGTTGTCCTCCAAAGCGTCCAGCAGCGGACGGTTGCGCGGTGTACGGAAGGAGGCACTGCCGACGGTGACGGTGACCTCACCGGCCGGATCCACCCCGGCGGGCCAATGCGGTTGAGCGGTGGGGTCGTTCGGAGCGCCGTTGGCCTCGAAGCGGATTCGCTTGCGCGCTTGGCCGAGCTCGGTCAGCTGGGCGAGGGCGTAGGGGTAGAGGGCCTGGGGGCCGCAGACATAGACCATCCGATTGTCGAGGGCGCCCGCGAGGGAGCGGATGGTGTCCGCGGTGAGAAAGCCGGTGGCGCCGATCCATTCGGCGTCGGGCTCCGCGATGACGTGGTCGACGTCGATGCCGGGGTGCGCGGCGGCGAGGGCGTCGAGCTCGGCACGGAAGATGACATCGCCTGCGTCGCGGGAACCGTAGATCAGGTGGAAGGTGCGGTCCAGGCCCGCCTCGGCGATCTCGCGGATCATGCTCATGGCGGGCGCGACACCGGAACCGCCCGCGAGGAAGACCACATCGTTGCCATGGAAGAGCGGGTTGAAGTGGAAGGTGCCCATCGGTCCTGTGCTGGTGAGCACCTGACCGACCTGGACGGTGTCGATGAGCAGGTTGCTGATGCGGCCGCCCGGCACCCGGCGCATGGTGAGGTCGTAGTGATCCAGCCGGGTGGGACTCGACGAGATGGCGTACGGGCGGCTGGTGCCGTCGACGAACAGGTTGACGTACTGACCGGCCAGGAACGGTGGCAGCGCGGCCTGGTCGTGGGCCTGTAGCCGGAACGTCTTGGTGGTGGCGGTCTCGTCGATGATCTCGGCGACGACCAGCTGCAGCCGCTTGGGGTGGTACGCGTCTATCGTGGCCCGAGTCTCGGCGAGGTAGTCACGAGTGTCGGGGATGCGGGAGTCGATCTCGGCGAGGATCTCGGCCGCGCCGTCGAATCGTTCTGCGAGAGGGTGTGACATCGGAATCCTCAGGGGTCAGGCGGCTTTGGTGCGCAGGAGACGGCGGGCAACGCGAGCGCCCGCTTCGAGGGTGGGTTGGAAGCCGCCGATTCCGGACCAGGATCCGGCCAGGTGCAGTCCGGGAACGTGGGTCCGGCGTTCGCTGTTGCGGAACAGCCAGCCCTCGGTGGAGTCCTGGTCGTAGCCGTAGATGGCGCCGCCTGGGTGGCCGAGGTAACGCGTCATCGTCAGCGGTGTCGCGACGTCGACCTCTTCGATCGCGTCCCGGATGCCGGGGGTGATGTTCTCGCACAGGTCGAGCAGGGTCTCGGCGTAGGCGAACTTGGTGCGCGCGTACTCCGATGGGGCGACGTTCTTCCAGATGTCCGCGTATTGCAGCGTCATCAGGCTGACGTGGGTGGCTCCGGAGGGCGCGAAGCCGATCGGCGCGACATCGTAGGAGCTGACGCAGATTCCGCGCGCGGGCTCGAACGACCGCCACGCGTTGTAGGTGCGGTCGTCGTCGGTGTCCATGTTGACGAAGGTGGTGCTCGTGGTGAACCCGAGTTCGGCGGGGGAGGCGTCCAGGCCCATGTGCAGCACGAAGCCCGACACGCCGATTCGCCTGGTGGCCAGGTCGTCTCGCACCGCGGCGGGCAGGTCGATGCCCTCGAGCATGCCGTAGGTGGTGGGTAGCGAGGCATTGGAGACCACATCGGTCGCGGTGACCTCGGTGCCGTCGTCCAGTCGCACGCCGAATGCTCGCCCGCCCGCGGTGAGGATGGCCTCCACGCCGGTGTTGAAGCGCACCTCGCCACCGGCGGCGAGGAAGGTGTCCAGGATGGCGGTGGACATGGCCTGCGAGCCGCCGCGCACGTGCCATGGCTTGAACTCGAAGTAGGCGAACAGCGTCAGCGCCAGGTCCTGGAACCGTAGTTTCGACGGCGGCTGCCCGAGATAGGTCCAGTACATGCCGAGCGCGACCTTGATGCGGTCGTCGTCGAAGTACTCGTCGAGCACATCCTTCAGCGGACGCAGCCCGTACTCGAACAGCACCGGGTCGATCTGTTCGACCGGCATGCCGCGCATGGCGGCGATCTGCCAGAAGGTCACCTGCTTGAGCAGTTCGAAGAACTTCGCGGCCCGATCCCGGTTGCCGGGGAACTCGGCCTCGATGGCGTCGACGGCGGCATCCCAATCGGCGGGCAGGGTCAGATCCAGCTGACCGGGAATCACCGCCCGGTAGAGGTCGTGCTCCTGCACGAACTCCAGTTTGTCGGCGATGCCGAGTTGCTGGAACAAGCCCTCGCGCAACGAGATCGGCTGACCCTCGACGCCCACGCCGGACAGCTGGTGCAGCGCCACCTCGAACTCGAACCGGCCGCGGCGGAACGAGGTGCCACAGCCGCCGGGGATGTTGTGCCGCTCCAGCAGCAGGGTGCGCGCGCCCGCACGCTGTAGCGTCGCCGCGGCGGTCAGGCCGGCATTGCCCGCGCCGATGACGATGGCGTCGTAGTCGGTCATGCGCCGGTCGCCTCTCGCTGGAGCTGCGCGGTGGCCTCGGCCTTGATGCGCTCGAACTGTTCGCCCATCCGCGCCGCCAGTGCCTGCGCCGCGGAGAGCGGGCGCACCATGACCATGAAGTCGTCGATCTTCCCGTCTTCGTCGAAGTGCAGGAAGTCGCAGCCGGTCAGCTGCTTTCCGTCGACCTTGGCCTCGAACACGAACGCGTGGTCGCGACCGTTGGCGTCGGCGATCTCGCGGACGTAGTGGAAGTCCTCGAAGACCCGGATCACCGCACGCAGGATGGCCGCGGTGATGGCCTTGCCCGGGTACGGCTTGAACGCCACCGGACTGGTGAACACCACGTTGTCTGCCAGCAACGCCTCGATGGCGGCGTCGTCGCGAGCTTCCACGGCTGCCCGGAAGGGATGCATATCCCACCTCTCATGGTCAATTAGTTGACTAATTGATTGGAACCGTAGTCCGCATTCTCAGGCATGTCCAGAGGTTGTGGGACAAATATTTGAATATTCTCCCTTAGTGGTAGCCTGGATGGATGGCGCTACGAAACGCGGTATTGGCCGCCCTGCTGGAGGGCGAGGCATCCGGCTATGACCTGGCCAAGGGCTTCGATGCCTCGGTGGCCAATTTCTGGATGGCCACGCCTCAGCAGCTCTACAAGGAACTGGAACGGATGGCGGCCGAAGGTCTCATCGAGACCCGGGTCGTGCAGCAGGAACGCCGTCCCAACAAGCGGCTGCACGCCATCACCCCGGCCGGGCGGGCGGCGCTGCACGAGTTCATCGCCGAGCCGGCCAAGCCCACCGCCATCCGCGACGAGCTGATGGTGAAGGTACAGGGCATGGACGCCGAGGACGCCCCGGCCGTGCGCGCCACGGTGTCCGACAAGCTGGCCTGGGCACAGGCGAAACTGGAACGATACGAACGCCTCCGCGCCCGGCTGCTCGATGGACGCAGCGAACAGGCGTACCTGGCCGAGGCCGATCGCGTCGGCCCCTACCTCACGTTGCTGCGGGGAATCTCGTTCGAGCAGGAGAACATTCGCTGGGCGGAGTTCGTGCTGTCGGTGATCGATCGGCGGATCGCCGCGCACGTGTAGCGCTCTCGCGCACACGGCTGTGCCGCCGACCGGATTTCCGGTGGCGGCACAGTCGTTTTCAGTGCGCGGTTTTCGCTGGGTCTTGGGTTGGCCTCGCGGCGGAGTGGACCGTTGCCTGGCGAGCGCGACCTGACCGGTGTCGTGCGTTCAGGTGCTTAACCCTCCAGGGGGGTGAGCCCTCGCGGGTGCGGACACGGATGGGGCCGGCAGGGGTGGTCGATGCCCGGCGAGTTCGATGGCCTGCGACGATGGTGAGTGTCGTTAGGATCGCGGCATGGAGAGTCGCATTGTCGATCGAACGTCTGGTGAGTCCGTCCGGCGTTCGGTTGTTTTGGGTGGGGGCGGCGTCGTCGGGGCGGCGTGGATGGGGGGTTTGGCCGCTGAATTGCGCCGCCGTGGAATCGATTTGGGCTCGGCCGACTCGATAGTCGGCACGTCCGCAGGCGCGATCGTCGGGGCCGCGCTGATAGCGGGGCGGGATCTGGACTCGTTTGCCGACGATCCACGTCCCCCCGACAGCACGCAACCACCGTCGGTGTTGAAGCCCGAGCTGCTTGCCACCGTTTTCTCGGTGCTGTCGGACCGGACGTTGGATCGTGATACGGCGCGGCGCAAGGTGGGTCGACTGGCGATGGCCGAGGAGCCTGCGCAACCGGCGCATATCGAACCGATGGAGTGGCTGGTCGGCGGCAACGACTGGCCGGATCACAGGCTGCGGATCGTCGTCGTGGACGCGGCCAGCGGTCAGCGCCAGGTCTGGGACAGCGCTAGCGGTGTGCCCCTGGCGACCGCCGTCGCCGCGAGCCGTTCCCTTCCGGGAGCCTTCCCACCTGTCGTTGTCGGAGACCGCTACTACATCGATGGCGGGGTCTGGTCGCCCACCAACGCGGACCTCGCCGCGGACTCGGACGTCGTTCTGGTCGTTGAGCCGTTTGCGCACCGGGTCCCGCCCGCACTGGTTCGGGCCGAACTCGCGACGACGGTGGCCGATACCGTCGTGCGGTTCAGCCCCGATGCGGCCACGATCGACATATTCAATGCGTCCGCGACCGATCCGGACGTTCTCGCGAGCTGGTCGGAAGCGTTCCAAGCCGGCATTCGCCAGGCAGACGGCCTGGCACAGCAGTTGATCGACGCGGGCTGGTTGTCGCCGAAGCGTTGATACGCACCCGGGCCGCACGATTGGCTTCGCAGGTCGGGTGCTGGTACCTGGTCGTGCACCAGCTCTCCGGTCACCGTTCTACGCAATATCCACTGCCCCAACATATTTCATAACTCTTAGGCGGGGGTGCGCATATGACACCAGACGCCAACGGTCCGCCGTCTGATGCTGAGCCCGCCAAGCCGAAGGCGCGAGTTGGGCTGACGTCGTTGTGCATTCGATCACTTGGTCTCGTGAAACGACTCGATCCCTACTTCATCCTGGATCGCTCGGCTTAGCGTCCTATCATGACCGGGTCTTCGCCAACCTCTTCACCACGGAATTCGTATTACACGCTACCCAACGAATGGGATTTCGCTGACGAACGCCTTGCACTGCTGGGCGCAGCCTACGACCCGGAAAGCATCGCGCTTGCTCAGCGACTGGGCGTGGGTGCGGGATGGCGATGCCTGGAAGCTGGAGCCGGCGGCGGGTCGTTCGCGCGATGGCTATGCAGTGCCACATTGCCAGGTGGTCGAGTCCTCGCGCTGGACGCTGACCCACGACACCTGACAGACCTGCCCGACCGTGGCGGCGAAGTAGCCCAGATCGACCTCGTCGCCGACGAACTCCCCGAAGGCGCATTCGATTTCGTCCACACACGATTCGTGCTGCTGCACATTGCCCACAGAGACATTGTTTTGCAGCGACTGGTCCGGGCGCTGGCGCCAGGCGGCGTTCTCCTGCTCGAGGAAGGCGACGGGCTCGGCGTCCGCAATGAAATGCCGGGCGCGTTCGGGGAGGTCTGGCGAGCCTTTGGACGTTCGACCGAGACCGCGGGTGCGGACCAAGCCTGGGCCCGGAACTTGCCCACACACCTGGACGCGCTTGGGCTCGTCGACGTCCACGCCGATGCGCAGATCCCGGTGTTTCGCGGCGGTTCGCCGATGGCGCGCATGTGGAACCTCACCTGGGCGCAGGTCCGCGAAACCTTGGTAGCGCTCGGGGTCTCACACAAGGTCATTGCCACTGCGCAGGCCGAGTTGCAGGACGAGCAGCGCTGGTTCTACGCCCCGCCCACGGTCCGCGCATGGGCCCGAGCCCCCCGAAAGCCATAGGGGT
Source organism: Nocardia sp. bgisy118 (assembly GCF_057708605.1). Lineage (NCBI taxonomy): Bacteria > Bacillati > Actinomycetota > Actinomycetes > Mycobacteriales > Nocardiaceae > Nocardia > Nocardia sp. bgisy118. The sequence continues at coordinate 26,410 of NZ_JBYISM010000018.1, forward strand.
GCACGACACCGGCCAGGGGTGGTGCCGACGGATCATCGACCGGAAGGATCGGCCAGCGACTGCCACGAATACACGACGGTTCAATACGCGCCCCTGCCAGTCCGGAACCCCCTTCGGCCCCCAGATGAGTCTTCGACCGAAAGGTATGCCCTGGCGATGTACGACACCTGAATGCCCGAACTCGACATCCCTCTCGCCGAACAGCGAGTACGCGCCCGAGTAGAACGCGCCAAGGCCCGTGTAGCCCGTTCTCCTGGGCCGGTCAACGACGCCCGGCCCAGGAGCAACACCCCGTCGGTTTCAACCGCGGTGGATCGCCGCGAGAACGGCCTCGGCTTGGAAATCCGCACCGGCAGCATTCGGATGCAGCGGAAACGCGATCAGCCCCGGATTCCTGATCGAGAACGGGACAAACCCTTCGATGTAGCGCACCGTAGGCGCCTGGCACACGTCGTGGCCGACGCTCGGGGTGTAGACGTCGACCAACTCTGCGTTCGAAGCAGCCGCCTCGCGCGCCAGCATGTCGTTCAGCCGCGCCAATGTGTCGCGCAGGTAGACGACGTCGATGTCGGCCATCGGAATGAACGGCCGGCATCCCGTGCCGTCCACCGGCGCGACCGTGAGGTAGTTGACCACCAGAATCCTGGCCTGCGGCGATCGTTGCCCGATCTCGGCCAGCGCGGCGGCGATCTTCGGCGCGACCGCGGCGATGTTGTCCGCCATCCGGTCGACCCCGCTCCTGGTGTATTCGGCGACACAGCTGTCCTCCGGCGGCAGCACCGCGGCGGGATCGAGCGCCTTCGGATTCACGCACTCCGCCAGCAGCTCCTCCAAGCCGATGTCGTTGCCGCCGATGCCGATCGTCACCAGGTCGGTGGTCGCGGTCAGCCGATCGAACTGGGGCGGGTTGACCCCGAACGGCACTGTCTGCGGACCGGCCATATCCACGGTCCGCGCCCCTCCGCAACTCGCGTCACGGAACGTCTCGATCGCCAGCGCCGCCGCGACCTGATGCGGATAGTCCGTCGGCGACTGGTCACATCTGACCGGCGTCGATTCCGTGTTGGGCGGTAGCCCGGTGAGGACATCGGCGGTGTGCGAATCACCCAGCGCGACATACTCGCGATAAGTGGTCACGTCCGCTCCGGCGGATGGTGCGCCGGTTATGCAGGCGGCGACGAACAGAGCAACGATTGCGGGGGTCGATCTGATTCTGATCACGGATGTTTGATAACCACACCACCCCTGGTCGTTACCGATGTACATCACCTGGCGAACCCGACACAAGTGAACTAAATATCAAGCCGCACAATCGATCCGGAACTGGTGTATCTGGAAGGTATCGCCGGAGACGATCGAGCCGACCGTGTGGTGCTACTGGCAGATCCAAGGCTCCGCTGACCTTCTCCCACTAGCCCCGCGGCCGAACAGGGTTGTTGCGTCTACGAGGCGGGTGGCTCACCCCCTCGCGAAGCCGTATTCGGGACACGTAGTATCCCTATTCATGTTGATGAGCGAGGGAGTCGAGTGGGGCTTGCACTGCTGCATGGTGCTGGTGTGGCTCGATGACCGGGCGCCGATCTCGACCGCCAGGCTGGCGGAGATGTTCGAACTGCCGCCGGAGTATCTGAAGAAGCGGCTGCAACCGCTGGTGCGCGAAGGGATTCTCGAATCCACTCCCGGATCACGCGGTGGATACCGGTTGGCGCGGAGTCCGGAGCGCATCACGTTGATGGATGTCGTCGGTGCGGTCGAGGGGAGAACCGAAGCGTTTCGTTGCACCGAGATCCGCCGCCGTGGAGCCGGTTCGGCGGCGGCGAGCTCGGAATTCGCGAAGCCTTGTGGCATCGCAGGCGCGATGCGTCGCGCCGAGTTGGCGTGGCGCCGCGAACTGACGAAGCAGACCATCGCCGATCTGGTCGCCGACGCTCCGGCCAACGCGCCGACGCGGGCGCGGCGCTTCTACGATCGCCTCACCGCCTAGCGGCGATCACCGCGTCTGCGAAAACCACCCGGCCTTCCGGCCGGGTTTTCTTCGAAGGAGAACCGGGACAATGGGTATCCCGAATATGCAACTCCAGATGGGAACCGCACCTCGGATCGCCGAGTCGCCGAATGGGTTGCAGCGCACGGTGATTCTGGCGTTGGGCACTTTCGCCGTCGGCACCGATGCGTTCATCCTGGCAGGATTCCTTCCCGACATGGCCACAGCGCTGGGGGTGTCCACGGCGACCGCCGGTGCGGCGGTGACGGTGTTCGCGGCGGCCTACGCACTGTTGTCGCCGGTGCTGGCCACCGTGACCGCGCAGCTGCCGCGCCGGGCCCTGCTGGTGACGGCGCTGGTGGTGCTCGGTCTGGCCAATCTGGGGTCGGCGGCGGCTCCGAGTTTCGCGGTTCTGCTGGCCACCCGGGTGCTGGCGGCGGTGGGTGCGGCGGCGTTCACCCCGAACGCCGGCGCGGTGGCCTCGGCCCTGGTGCGTCCGCAGGCGCGGGCGCGCGCGTTGGCGGTGGTCGTGGGCGGGTTGACGATCGCGACCGCGCTGGGCGTGCCGCTCGGTGATGCGATCGGGCAGTGGCTGGGTTGGCGTGCGGCCTTGGTCGCGGTCGCGTTCGTGTGCCTGCTGGCCGCGGCGGGAGTGGCGGTGTGGGTGCCGTTCGTGCCCGGAAATTCGCCGGTGCGGCTGGCCACCCGGCTGGCGGTAGTGCGAGACCGATCGGTGGCGAAGGTACTGCCGCTGACCGTGCTGGGCATGGGCGCGGCATACGTGGTCTACGCCTACTGCGTGCCCGCGCTGGCGGCCTCGGGCATCGACGCGTCCGCGACGGCCTGGGTGCTGGCGCTGTATGGATTCGGCGCGATAGCAGGCAATTCGGCATCCGGGTATGCCACCGACCGGTGGGGCGCGACCCGGGTGCTCACCGGCGGCTACGTGGTGATGGCCACCGCGCTGGGGCTCATGGGTACGCTGGCGGCCACTCACGTCAGGGCGGCGTGGCTGGTGGGCGTGCTCGCCGCGGCGTGGGGTGCGGCCAGCTGGTGCCAAACCCCGGCGCAGCAGCATCGCCTCATCAGCGCGGCCCCGCAGGAAGCGGGGTTGGTGGTGGCGCTGAACGCCTCCTGCATCTATCTGGGCATCGGTGCGGGCACGCTGCTCGGCGGTTTCACCATCGGGCACGGTGCGACCGCCATGTATGCCCTCGGCACCGCCTTGGCCCTGGTGGCACTGGCATACCTGCACATCACCGCGAGGGCGGCGGCAGCACCGCGTCCACGCCCGCTGAGATGACGCCTCGCCGTTGTCTGGCAACGACATTCAGTGCTCGACCTGAACCGTCGAACCGCGACGCCCGAGGCGGCGGTGGGCCCGGCCGAGGTGGTGACCGTCAAATGTCAAGGGCGGCGCGGTGGCGTGGGAACTGCTGCGCGCGGCAGCTCCGGCGCGATCGTCGCGCTGGAGCTGTCTGTGCGCCGCGGCGAGCTCGTCCGCACGCCTATCGCGCACGAGCCGCCGCTGACCGCGCGGCCGAGTCAGTCCAGGCAGAACTCGTTGCCTTCGGGGTCGGTCATCACGATGAAGCCCGCGCTCAGCGGCGGTTCGGGCTCGTGGCGACGTTCCCGTTTCGCTCCCAGCGCGACGAGCCGGTCGCACTCGGCCTCCAGCGCCGCCATCCGCTCCTCGCCTTGGAGCCCGGGAGCCGCACGGACGTCGAGGTGGACGCGATTCTTGGCGACTTTGTCCTCCGGCACCTGCTGGAAGAACAGTCGTGGGCCGTGCCCGTCCGGGTCCTCGATGGCCGATCTCGTATTGCGCAGCTCCGGCGGTACGCCGATACGAGCGAGGAACTCGTCCCATGCGGCCAGCGGGTCGGCGCCGGCGGGCAGGTCGACTCCAGGCGGCCCGGGGTGGACATAGCCCAGTACCTCGCGCCAGAACGTCGACAGCGCCTTCGGATCGTGGGCGTCGAAGGTGATCTGGAGGTGGCGGCTCATCGAGTTGCTCCGTTCGCGGTGGGTTGCGTGTGCAGGTAGAGGTCGCGCAGTAGACAGACCTCGGACAGGTGGTGGATCAGTTCGCGGTGGATGTGTAGCACCAGGTCGGCCATGGACGCCTCAGGATAGGGCTCCTTCGGACCGACCGGGAGCCGCAAACCGGCGTCGCCGAGGTTGCGTACCCCGGCGAGCCACACGCCGAGCTGGGTGTCGAGCTGGTCGAGTGCGGCGGCCGCGTTGCCCGCGTATGTCCAGGTTTCGTAGGACGCGGCCGGAGCGCCGAAGTGCGCCGCGTTGCGCGCGGCGAGCACGCCGACGATGACGTGACCGAGTCGCCACGCGATCGTGGTGAACGCCGCGGGACCCGGCCCGGGAACGGCGTAGTCGATCGTGAAGTCTCCGGCGCCCGCCTGCACGGGCGCGGTCGAACTGCCGCGCGGCCGCACATTCCAGGCGTCGGGCACCGGCGACCAGAAGTACTCGTCGTCGGTGAGACCGTCGAGCCTGCCGCGCAATTGATTGTCCCAGTGGACCTCCCACTGCTCGCGCAGCGTGCGGTTCCATTCGAGTTGGTCTGCGTCCATGCGGCTACCCTGACATCGAAACCGGACAGCATCGGTCCGCTATTTCCGGCAGGCTTGGCGAGGTGGACATGGCAGGCGGCGACGAGCGGGGTACGACCGAGCGGGTGCTCACCTTGCTCGGGTTGTTGCAGCAACGCCAGGTGTGGACCGGTCCCGAGCTCGCCGACCGGCTCGGCGTCACGCCGCGCACGGTACGGCGCGATGTCGAACGACTGCGCACCCTCGGCTATCCGGTGCACGCCTGCCAGGGTGTCGGCGGCGGCTACCGGCTCGGACCGGGACAGGATCTGCCACCACTGCTGCTCGACGACGAGGAAGCAATCGCCACCGCCGTCTCGCTGCTCGTGGGTGCGGGTGGCGCGGTCACCGGCGCCGGCGACGCCGCGCTGCGGGCGCTGACCAAACTCGACCGGGTGCTACCCGCCCGGCTACGGCGCGAGGTGCGCGCGCTGGCCGACTCGGTCGAGTCCTTCGGCGCGGGCCGCACTCCGGTGGATCCCGAGGCGTTCATGACGCTGGCCAGAGCGTGCCGCGACGAGGTCGAGGCCGGATTCGACTACCCGTCCGCCAATCGGCCGACGCGGCGGCGGGTCGAGCCCTATCGTCTGGTCGCCTCCGATCGGCGCTGGTATCTGCTCGCCTACGACCTCGATCGCGACGACTGGCGCAGCTTCCGTGTCGACCGGATGACCGATGTGGCCGCACGGACCTGGCGGTTCCGCGCGCGCCCTGCGCCCGACGCGGCGACGTACGTGCAGGAGGGCGTGGCGAGTCGGGTCTACCCGCACCGGGCGCGCTTTCTCGTGCACGCGTCGGCCGACACAGTGCGCGCGCAGATTCCGGCGTCGGCGGCGGTCGTGCACCAGCGCGACAGCGAGCGCTGCGAGGTCGTCAGCGGGGCCGCCAACCTCGACGCCGTACTCATGCACGTGCTCCTGCTCGGGCACGCCTTCGAGGTACTCGACCCGCCGGAGCTGGCGGCGCGCTGTCACGTGCTGGCGCAGCGGCTACGGACGGCAGGCGCGACGATCTCATCGATGCCGGACGTGCCGGGTACGTGAGCGGCGACGAGTGTGATCCGGGACCCCGATCCATACCGCCGCACCGGTTTTCGGCGGCTTCCCGAGAGAGCGCCCGACACGGAGCGCTGCGACCGATGCGCCACCGGCAAGCCCTCGCCGAATTCCGTTGGAAACCGTTGTGATTCACGTGGAACTCCGGTTGCACTCGATGCCACGATGAGGGAAAGCCGCCGCGCGACAGCGGATCCGCATCGAGTGCAGAACGGCATCGCGTGTGCTTCCGCGCGCCGGAGATCGCTGGCAGTGTGGACGCCCATGACCCTCGGTTCCGACACCAAGATCCTCTCCATCGGCCTGCATCCCAGCCAGCTCGACTACAGGAAGCACGCCGGACTGGACGAAGCCGAGCTCACCGCGCGCGTCGAGGCGGGGACGGCGGCGCTGCGCGATTCGGGCCTCGACGTCGTGTCGTGCTCGGTTCCGGCCGATCCCGACGCGGCCGAGGACCTCGTCAAGAGCAGGCTCGGGGAGGCGACCTACGGGCTGGCGATGATCGGCGGCGGCGTCCGGATGCTCCCGGAGCAGACCTTGCTGTTCGAACGCATCGTGAATGTGCTGACCGAGTCGGCGCCCGGCATCAGGCTCTGCTTCAACACGTCCCCGGAAACGACGGTGGACGCATTGCTGCGCTGGGTGCAGCCCGCCGGGCGCGGCTAACTCGCAGGGCCTGTGGGAACGCGGGCCTGGGACGTCTCGGACGTGGCGAAGGTCGAATGCCTGCGTCCGTACCCGAGGTAGACCGCGACGCCGACCGCGACCCAGACGGCGAACCGCACCCAGGTCAGCACGTCGAGGGTGAACGCCATCAGCGCGCATCCGATCAGCGCGAGAATCGGCACCAGCGGCACGAGCGGGGTGCGGAACGGACGTTCCCGGTTCGGCTCCTGTTTGCGTAGCACCAGCACGCCGACGCACACGACCGCGAATGCCGACAGCGCGCCGATGTTCACCAGTTCGACCACGATGTCGATGGGCAGCAGTCCGGCGATGGCGGCGCAGCACACCCCGAGCACCAGCGTCAGCCGCACCGGCGTCGAGCGCTTGCCGGTCGCGGCCAGCCTGCGGGGCAGCAGACCGTCGCGGCACATCGCGAAACTCAGCCGCACCTGGGCGTAGACGATGAGCAGCAGACCCTTGGTGAGCGCGATGACCGAGGCCACGATGATGACGTTGCCGATCCAGCCGATGTGCAGCGCGCCGAAGGCGGTGGCGATCGGTGCGCCGTTGTTCAGGGTCGGGAACGGGGCGACGCCGGTGAGCACGGCGCTGACGAGCGCGTAGAGCAGCGTCGCGATCAGCACGGTGCCGATGATGGCGAAGGGCACGTCGCGCTTGGGGTTGCGCGCCTCCTCGGCGGAGGCGGCGACCACGTCGAAACCGAGGAAGGCGAAGAACGCGATGGCCGCGCCGCCGATGACGCCGCTCCAGCCGAACGGCGCGAACGGGACCCAGTTGCCCGGGTCGATGTGCGGTGCGCCGACGGCGATCACCAGCACCAGCACGCCGATGGTCACCGCGACCAGCGCCTTGGTGATGCGTGCGGTGAGCGACACTTCGCCGACCAGCACGGCCACGATCGCGGCGATGATCAGCACCGCGGGCAGGTTCACCACCCCGCCCTCACCGGGCCCCGCGGTGATGGCGTGCGGCAGCGTGATGCCGAACATCGAGTCCAGCGCCGACACCGTCGTCCCGGACCAGCCGATCGCCACGGCCGCGCCCGCGATGACGAATTCGAGCAGCAGATTCCAGCCGACCAGGAACGCGGGACCTTCACCGAGCGTGGCGTAGGTGTAGGTGTAGGCGCTGCCCGAGACCGGGACCATCGCGGCGAGCTCGCTGTAGCACAGCGCGACGAGCACGCAGACCAGACCGGCCAGTCCGAAGGACAGCACGATGGCCGGTCCCGCCTTCTCCGCGGCCGCCACGCCGGTGATGACGAAGATGCCCGCACCGACGATGGTGCCGACGCCCATGGCGGTCAGGTCGACCCGCCCGAGGCTCCGTTTGAGCGCCACGCCGGACGGGTTCGAGTCGGGCGCGCGGCGGCGCCACCGTTGTTCAGCTGCGCGGGTCATCGATTTCCTCTCGGGGCGTGGTCCACCCCAGTACGAAAAATGGATCCTCGGCTCGGCCTTCGTGGGCCGGAGCCGGGGACCCATTCTCGTGGGTGCCGCGACGGCAGCGATAACCGGGGGTTTGCAGGCGCTGCATACAGGCAGCGGGCGCACCCCGGCGGCGCGCGCTCAGCTGGACGACGAGGTTGCGAACGGAGTGCCGACGCGGACCGGCGCCGCGCGGTGCGGATGCCGCCACAGACCCTTGCGCTCCAGGATCGGCAGCACCCCCTCGCCGAACCAGTACGCCTCCTCGAGGTGCGGATAGCCGGACAGGATGAAGTGGGTGATGCCGAGGCGCGAGTACTCGACCAGCCGCTCGGCGACCTCCTCGTGCGAGCCGACGAGCGCGGTGCCCGCGCCGCCGCGCACCAGTCCGACACCGGCCCACAGGTTCGGCGCGATCTCCAGCCGCTCGCTGCTGCCGCCGTGTAGCTCGAGCATCCGGCGCTGCCCCTCGGACTCGCTGCGGGCGAGGTTCGCCTGCACCCGTTCGACGTCGGCGGGATCGATGCCCTGTAGCAGCCGCTCGGCCTCGGCCCACGCCTGTTCGGAGGTGTCGCGACTGATGACGTGGATGCGCAGGCCGTAGTCGAGGACGCGGCCGTGGTCGACGGCGAGACGCCGGATCCACTCCAGCTTCCTGCTCACCGCGAGCAGCGGCTCGCCCCAGGTGAGGTAGGTGTCGGCGTAGCGGGCGGCCACCGGCCCGGCGGGCGCCGACGAGCCGCCGAAGAACACCGGCGGGATCGGGTCGGGCCGGTTGCTCAGCAGGGCCTCGCGGACCCGGATGTGCTCGCCCTCGAAGGTCAGCGGCTCGGTCGATCGCCACAGCTCCCGCACGACGTGCAGGAATTCGCCGGTGCGGGCATAGCGCTGATCCTTGTCGAGGAAATCGCCGTAGGCCTGCTGCTCGTGCGGTTCGCCGCCGGTCACCACGTTGAGCAGCAGCCGGCCGCGCGAATGGCGCTGGAAGGTGCCCGCCATCTGGGCGGCCAACGTCGGGCTGATCAGGCCGGGGCGGAAGGCGACCAGGAATTTCAGCGTCTCGGTGGTCTCCACCAGCATCGCGGTGGTGAGCCAGGCGTCCTCGCACCAGGCGCCGGTCGGCGTCAGCACCGCCTCGAAGCCGTTGTCCTCGGCGGCGGCGCCGATCTGATTCAGGTAGCGCAGCGAGGCAGGACGGTCGCCGGACATGAAGGTGCCGTGGCCGCCCGCGACCAGACCGCGCGAATCACCGTAGGTGGGCAGGAACCAGTGGAACGACAGACTCATGCGTGCGTCACTTCCTTCGGGCGTGGGAGTCGTGGGCATGCCGCAGTGGTTCATGGTGCTGACCGCACGTCCTGGGGTCACGGTTTGCGACCACCATGGTTTTTATCGCCGATCAGGGGATTCGCGTTATAGACGTTACTTCTAATAACATGTACCCTCGATGAACACGCTCGGACGACGTCGCCCGGGTGCGAGACCAGACGAAACGAGTACCTCAATGACGCGGCATGTCGACGTACTGATCATCGGCGCTGGCCTGTCCGGAATCGGGATGGCCTGCCATCTCACCCGCGAGCAGACCGGACGCAGCTACGCGATCCTGGAACGGCGCAGCGCCATCGGCGGGACCTGGGACCTGTTCAAATACCCGGGCATTCGCTCCGACTCGGACATGTACACCTTCGGCTACGGCTTCCGCCCGTGGCACGGCACCAAGGTGCTCGCCGACGGACCGCACATCCGCCAGTACATCGAGGACACCGCCGCCGAGTACGGCGTCACCGAGCACATCCGGTTCGGCCGCAAGGTGACCGTCGCGCGCTGGTCCAGCGAAGCCGAGCTGTGGACCGTCACCGCGATCGACGAGCGGACCGGCGCGACCGAGGAGTGGACCAGCAACTTCCTGGTCGGCTGCACCGGCTACTACGACTACGACAACGGCTTCCGCCCCGAGTTCCCCGGCGAGCAGGACTACCGCGGGCAGATCGTGCACCCGCAGCACTGGCCCGAGGATCTGGACTACCGCGGTAAGCGCGTGGTCGTCATCGGCAGCGGCGCCACCGCGATCACCCTCATCCCGGCGATGAGCGAAGACGCCGCGCACGTGACCATGCTGCAGCGCTCGCCCACCTACATCACCGCGTTGCCCGCCGACGACCCGGTCGCGGTCGGCATGAAGGCGGCCAAGGTGCCCGCGAAACTCGCCTACCGGATCGGCCGCGCGCGCAATATCGCCTTGCAGCGCGCCAGTTTCCAGCTCTCCCGCACCAATCCGGCGGCGGCCAAGAAGCTGTTGCTCGCCGCAGTCCGGCTGCAGGTCGGCGCGGATCTGGACATGCGCCATTTCACGCCGTCCTACAACCCGTGGGACCAGCGCCTGTGCGTGGTGCCCAACGGCGACCTGTTCAAGGTGCTGCGCAGCGGTAAGGCCTCGATCGTCACCGATCGCATCGAGACCTTCACCGAGACCGGCATCCGGCTGGCCTCCGGCGAGGAACTCGAGGCCGACATCGTCATCAGCGCGACGGGCCTTTCGGTACAGATGCTCGGCGGTGCGTCGCTCGAGATCGACGGCGAGCCGGTGGTGACCCGCGATCGCGTGGTCTACAAGGGCGCGCTGCTCGACGGCGTGCCCAACGCCATGATGGTGCTCGGCTACACCAACGCGTCGTGGACGCTGAAGGCCGATCTGGCCGCCGAGTACTTCTGCCGTCTGCTCAATCACCTGAAGTCCAAGGGCCTCACCAAGTTCGTCGCGGTGGCCGAGGAGGGCGACCGCGGCGCCGCTTCGGTGATGGGCGGCGCGCTGACCTCGGGCTACATCAAGCGCGGCGACGCGGTGATGCCGCGCCAGGGCACCAACGGCCCGTGGCAGGTGATCAACAACTACTTCCGCGACCGCGCCCTGTTGCGCAAGGCGTCGCTCGAGGACGGCGTGCTGCGCTTCAGCGGAGCCACCGACCGGCCCGCCGCGCTGCTGGACAGCCGCAGCGCCTGATCCACTCCGACCACCGCTCTCGGCCCGCCGACTCTTCGGCGGGCCGAAGTCGTGTCACGGCATGCCGAGCAATGTCTCGGCGATGGTGTAGACGTTGCGTAGATACGCGTCCCACACCGCCGCGTCCGCGTCGCGACGTACCAGTGCGCCGCGGGTCAGCGAATACCCGACGGTCTCGGCGACCACGCGCGGCTCGGCGACCGGCGAGATCGCCGCGGCCTGCTGTTGGCGCTCGATCCACCGGGTGAAACGGCGGGTCGGACGCTCGGTGATCTCGCCAACGAGTCCGGCCAACGCCGGATCGATGGCGCCGCGCTCCTCGAGCATCCGCAGCAACGGACCGGTCTTGCGGACCGCGATCGCGAAGGCGTCGATGGTGGCGCGCAACGTCTTTCGCGGATCGTCGCCGGTGAGGCCGGGTTCTTGCGCGGCGAGGAAGTCGTCACGCACCCGGACGGCGAGCGCGTGGAAGATCTCGTCTTTCGAGGCGAAGTACACATACAGCGTGGCGCGCGCGACGCCCGCCTCCGCGGTGATGGCCGCGACGGTGGTCTCGGCGTAGCCGCGCGCGGTGAAGACCCGGGCGGCGGCGTCGAGCAGATCACGGTGGCGGTCGGTGTGCGAGCGTTCGCGCGCGCCGCGAACCGACCAGGCGGAGGAGGTCACGACAATATGGTCATTGACGTTGACGTCAATGTCAACGAAACTGGGCGGCATGTACGTCGTCGTGGCCAATAGAGGAGAAATCGCGGTCCGCGTCCTGCGGACCGCCCGTGAGCGCGGATACCGCACGCTAGCGGTGTACACCGCCGACGAACGCGAGGCCATGCACGTCCGCCTCGCCGACGACGCGGTGGAACTGAACGGACACGGCGCGGCCGCCTACCTGGACGTCGCGGGCATCGTGGCCGCGGCGCGGAAGGCCGAGTCCGGCGCGTTGGTTCATCCCGGCTACGGATTCCTCAGCGAGAGCGCGGATTTGGCGGCCGCGTGCGCCGCGGCGGACGCGGTGTTCGTCGGTCCGTCGCCGGAGGTGTTGCGCACCTTCGGCGACAAGACCGCCGCGCGCGCCGCGGCCGAACGCGCGGGCGTGCGCGTTCTGCCCGCCACGCCCGCGGGTTCCGGCGTGGACGAGATCACCGAGCTGCTCGCCCGCTATCCGGAAGGCGTCATGGTCAAGGCCGCGGCCGGTGGCGGCGGGCGCGGCATGCGCGTGGTGCGCGACCCCGCCGAATTGCCCGCCGCCTACGAGTACTGCCGGGCCGAGGCGCGCGCGGGATTCGGCGACGACACCGTCTACGCGGAGGCGCTGGTGCCCGCGGCCAGGCACATCGAGGTGCAGGTCGTCGCGGACGGCGCCGTGGCGATGGCGCTCGGCGACCGCGATTGCAGCGTGCAGCGGCGCCACCAGAAACTGATCGAGATCGCGCCCGCGCCCGGGCTGGACTCGGCCGTGCGCGAGCAGTTGCACGCCGATGCCGTCGCGCTCGCCGAATCGGTGCGTTGTCGCGGCGTGATCACCGTCGAATTCCTCGTCAGCGGAACGCACTACTGGTTCCTGGAGGTGAATCCGCGGCTCCAGGTGGAGCACACCGTGACCGAGGAGGTCACCGGAGCCGACCTCGTCGCGCTCCAGTTCGATCTGGCGCGCGGCGCCTCGCTCGCCGAGCTCGACCTGCCCGATCCCGCGCCACGCGGCTGTGCCGTCCAGGCCCGGGTGAACGCCGAAATCGTCACGGCCGGTGGGGAAGTGCTGCCTGCCTCCGGCACCGTCACCCGGTTCGCCGCGCCGACCGGCGTCGGTGTGCGGGTCGACACCGGCCTGTACGCCGGACTGCGGCACGGCGTGCACTTCGATTCGCTGCTGGCGAAGGTGATCGCGCGCGCGGGGTCGTATCCTGCCGCGCTGCGGCGCTGCGCGGACGCGCTGGCCGAGACCGTCGTCGCCGGAGTGGACACCAACGCGACCGTGCTGCGGGCGGTACTCGACGAGCTCGGCCACAGTGGCGCGGTCACCACCTCGTGGTTCGAGCAGCATGCCGCCGAATTCGCCGCGCGCGCAGCCGATCTCGCCACCGCACTGCCCTCGGTCGATACCGCCGCCGATACCGTGGCCGCACGCGAGCCCGACCCGCTGTTCGACGGCGAGACAGCGCTGTCGACGCCGATGGGCGGCACGGTCGTGAGCCTGGTCGAAGCGGGCGCCGTCGTCCCCGCCGGTGGCGAAGTGGCGGTGCTGGAAGCCATGAAGATGCAACACGTGCTGCGCGCCGAACAGCCGCTGCGCGTGCTGCGGCACCTCGTCGCGCCCGGCGACACCGTCGACCCGCACGCCGCGCTACTGGTCTGGGCCGCGAGCGAGCACGACGGCGAAACGGACGACGTCGCCGCCGTCGACCTGGACGCGATCCGCGCCGATCTCGCCGAAGTCCACGAGCGGCATCGCATCGGCCTGGACGCCGCCCGGCCCGAGGCCGTCGCCAAACGCCACCGGCTCGGCCGCCGCACCGCCCGCGAGAACATCGCCGATCTGGTCGACGCGGACAGCTTCCTCGAATACGGGGCGCTGGCGGTCGCCGCGCAACGCTCGCGCCGCAGCCCTGAGGACCTCATCGCCAACACACCGGCGGACGGCCTGATCACCGGCGTGGCGACGATCAACGCCGACAGTTTCGGCGCGGACGCGGCCCGCGCGGTCGTCCTCTCCTACGACTACACGGTGCTCGCGGGCACCCAGGGCATGCGCAACCACGTCAAGACCGACCGCATGCTGGAACTGGCTCGTGAACAACGACTTCCGGTGCTGTTCTTCACCGAAGGCGGTGGCGGCCGTCCCGGCGACACCGACTACGCGGGCATCTCGGGCCTGGACGTCACCACCTTCCGCGCCATGGGCGCGCTGTCCGGCAGGGTGCCGCTGATCGGCATCGTCTCCGGCCGCTGCTTCGCGGGCAACGCCGCCCTGCTCGGCATGTGCGATGTCGTGATCGCCACCCCCGACGCGAACATCGGCATGGGCGGGCCCGCCATGATCGAAGGCGGCGGCCTCGGCGTCTATGCGCCGGAGGACATCGGGCCGATCGAGGTGCAGCGCCGCAACGGCGTGGTGCACCTGGTCGCGGCCGACGAAGCCGAAGCGGTCGCCCTGGCGCGCCGCTATCTGGGCTACTTCCAAGGCGGCGAGACCGAATGGACGGCACCCGATCCTCGGCTCGCGCGCCATGTGGTGCCCGAGAATCGCCTGCGCGCCTTCGATATTCGCGCGGCCATCGCCTCGATCGCCGACGTCGGTTCGGTGCTGGAATTGCGCAGGGACTGGGGCGTCGGCATCGTCACCGCCCTGGTGCGCGTCGAGGGGCGGCCGTTCGGGTTGATCGCCAACGATTGCCATCACCTCGGCGGCGCCATCGACGCGCCCGCCGCCGACAAGCTGGCCATGTTCCTCCGGCTCTGCGACGCGCACGGGCTGCCGATCGTGTCGCTATGCGACACACCGGGTTTCATGGTCGGGCCGGAGGCCGAGACGCACGCGACGGTCACCAAGTTCAGTCGCCTGTTCGTCGACGCGGCCGCGCTGTCGGTGCCGTGGGGCACGGTGATCCTGCGCAAGGGATACGGCCTCGGCGCGCAGGCGATGGCCGCAGGCTCGTTCCGCGCGCCGCGATTCGTGATCGCCTGGCCGACCGGCGAGATCGGCGGCATGGGCCTGGAGGGTGCGGTGCGCCTCGGCTTCGCCAAGGAGCTGGCCGCCATCGCGGACCCGGACGAGCGGCAGACGGCCTTCGACAACCTCGTGCAGCTCGCCTACGCCAACGGCAAGGCGCTCACTGCGGCGACCGTGCTGGAGCTCGACGACGTCATCGATCCCGCCGACACCCGCCGCTGGCTGCGCACGCTGCGTTGACGTGCCTCGACGCCGGTTGTCGGTGGGCGCTGGTAGACAGGATCGACCGTTGTCGACCGAGTTGGGAGGTGGGGCGTGGCACGTGAACTGGTCGATCTGCCGTTCGCGCGGTACCTGACGCCGTTCGAGGAGGACCCGGAGCGCGAGGGCGATTACGACTGCGTCCATGTCGACGATCGCCAACTCGAACACCTCGGGGCCGAGCACGTGCGTTTCGCCGAGTCCGCGTTGACCTCGCTCACCGTCACCCGGGGCAGCTTTCGCTACGGGCGGTTCACCGACGTCTGGTTGCGCGCCGTCTCCTGGATCGGCACCGATCTCTCGGATACCTCGTGGCAGGACGCCGAATTCGTCGAAGGCGTGTTCTCCGGCGTGGACGCGGGCGGCACGGTGCTGCGCCGCGTCCGGTTCGAGGGCTGCAAATTCGACTCGGTCAACTTCCGCCGCGCGAAGCTGCGCGAGGTCTCGTTCGTCGACTGCGTCCTGCGGCACACCGATTTCGGCGACGCGGATCTCACCACGGTGAGTTTCCCCGGCTCGACACTGACAGACCTTTCGCTCAACAAGACCACAATGCTCAAGGTCGACCTGCGCGGCGCCACACGAATCGGCATCGCCGACGGGCTCGACGGTCTGCGCGGCGCAACCATCACACCACTGCAATTGATGGACCTGGCCCCAAGCTTCGCGAGCACTCTCGGCATCACCGTCGCCGACGAGCAGTAGGTCCGTGGGCGAATTGGTGGAGCGCGTCGATGTGGGAGCCTTGCAGTTCGCCGGTGAGGAATTCCAGGCCGATGTCGGAGGCTTTCAATTGCTCGGCGAGGGCGGCGAGTTCGATTCCGCGGCCGAGGCGTTTGTGTTCGTGCACGACGAGGGTGGCCGCGACACCGGAGGCTCGCAGTTCCCGGGCGAGGGTGACGGCGTTGTCCAGTTCGGGGCGGGTGGAGATCTTCTCGGCGAAGACCCGACCGACGCCGGGGAACGCCCAGGACGCTCCCCGCCGGAGCCGGGTTTCATAGGTGACCGCCTATGAAACACCCCATCCTCGTCTTGGGTGAGATAAGGATCGTGTAGGAGCGGAAGTGCGCCACGAGATGGCAATCGGTGCACTGAGTTCGACCAACTGTCACGCCTGAAGCATTGTCACGGGAGTTGGCTCAGGATGGTTGGGTCGGTGATTTTTGTGTCGTTGGCCAGAAGCAGGGCTTTGCTGAGGATCACCGACAGCATCCGGTCACCGTCGAACGGCAGGAACGAGTCCGGTTCGGTTGTTCGTGCCGAGGGGACGATGCACAGGTAGCGGTTGTTGGGGTCGATCAGGACATTTCCTGAGCCCAGGTGGATCCGATACGAATGCTTGGTACCTCGCACGTGCAGGAATCTGTCTTCCACGGTGCATTGGTGGCCGATGTCCAGTCGGGGCAGCAGCCTGGTCAGCAGGTCACGTCTGGTTTGTGCAGTCTGGTTCAGGTCGCCGAAACTGTAGTCGGTCCAGTAGTCGGCGAACCTGCCGTTCGGACCACCGTCGTACCATGTCGGATCGTTGCCGATGCTGGCCACACCGACGAACAGGTCCACGTCGCGCAGTACTTCGCTCAGGACCAGTTCGGGCACGTCCGACAGTGGCAGTGGCTCGGCCGACCCATGGAAGCCGCCATGGAAAGCGCTGTTGGCAAGGTTCTGTGGTGCGTCGATCGGGTAGAACCGCACCTGGTCGGTGCGCAGGCGTAGGTAGCTGCCGGACTCCGTGATGTCGACGTCCCCAATGTCGTCGCGGTCGCCCTCCACCCAGTATTCCGCGCGCACACCCCACTGCGGCAGTTCACGGGTCGGTGGCGGCACGGAGGTGTCGGCATCCAGCAAGAGCTTGTTGCGCCATCCCCGGACAGCGGCCAACGCGTGGAACTGGTGTTGGCGCAGGATGTGCGCCGCGAAGCGGTTCGAGTAGGTACCGGTGTGGCGTTCTGCGTCGGTGAGTAGGTAGACCTCGCGATGGGTTTGTTTGAACGGCTGCCGGATATTCTTGCATTCCAACCAGTCTCGCCATGCGAGGATCTCCTCCGTCGAGCGACCGAGCGGGTGCCACAGCTCCACGACGTCACCACCCACCGGGTTGTCCGCCACGTCGCGCAGCGCGCCGTCTGCGTAGCCGCAGGTGACCCCGTCGACTGTCCACAACAAACGGCGGGCGATCGTGCCCACCAAGGGGTGGTCGATGTAATACTCCCGCCACGAGGGGTAATCCCAGGTGCGGCGCTCCAGGAACTGGCGATCCAGCCGTTCGACTTGGGCGGTCAGCATCTTGCCGATGTCCTTGGCCGCCGCCTCGAGTTCTTTCAATTCCTCGGCATGGTCGCGTTTCACCGCGGCCGGGACGCTTTTCACCGGTTTGCTCGTGAACCAGCACAGCACCGCCTTGGTGCCGTCCACGGTCACCGTCGCCGACGCGGCGCCGAAGGCGAATTCCGCCGTGCCTACCGACGTCAGGCCGTAGGCGGGCACGGCCATCTCCTCGATCTGAGTGCGGGTCAGCCCGAGCGCGTGTGCCTTGGTCTCCAGCGCGACGTTGATCAGCTTCAACGTGCCCTTGTAAGTCACTGTGGCGGCCAGGCGGGCCAGCTCACCCAGCGCCGCCTCGCCGCTCACCTGGCTCAGAGCGTAAACACCGGCGTTGGCTATCTTCGGGTTACGTGGTCCCAGACCCTTGATTTTGCGCAGCGACGTTTCCACCAGGCCGCCCAGGATGCGGGCGGTCGTCGGCTGCGGGGGCCGATACGTCAGCAGCCACAGCAGACCGCGCACAGCGTTCGCGTTGAACGGGTCGTACTCATCGTTGAGGCCGGGATCTTCGGCGAGACGATGCCGCAGCGGTAATGTCCTGGGTCGGCCAACCAGTTCCAACAACGACAGCACCTTCTCGTCGAAGGAATCCACCTTCGCCAGCAGCGCTCGACCGGTCTTTTCCCACTTGGCGTTCGGTCTTCCCATCGTGGCGGTTGTGGCGAAGGCCAGCAGGTCGTGCCAACCCGGAGACGAGCACGCCAACTCCAGTGCTCGGTCCGCCCATTGCTCACCCACATTGACCACTGGTTCGGGGCATTGCCGGGCGACCTCTGCAACACGAGAGTCCTGGTACCTCTCGCAGGCTCCGCGGCGGTACACCGCGACGACCTCAGGGCTCAAGATACGTCCTGACGCCAGTTCCGCTAGGGCCAGAGATGAGTCGATCGCGAAAAGGCTTAACCTGCCGTGGTGGTTCGACAGGGTTTCCAGCACTGCTCGCCGTTCTTCGACCAGGATCGGCAAGGTGGGTGCGATGGTCGACGCCAAGAGCAGCAGAGAGTGCTGCTCGCGCTCGGAAGCGGTAGGGAACGCAATCGCGCAAGCGCGAGCAAGCCGTTCGACCGTCTCGGTCGGCAGTTCACGCACCTTGGCGAACAGGGCATGCCACAAGGCATAGTCGGACGCCATATGGGAGGACTCGGCGATCTGGTGTACCCGCACAATCTCGGCGCACAACCTGCCCATATCGTCCGCCGCGATGGCGTCGAGGACCGCTGTCTTGTACTTGGAAGGGACGATGCTCTCTTGCAGATACTTGATCCCGTGTCGGATGTGCTCGGAAGCGGCCGGGGCCGCTGCGGCGCAGACGCGAGCCAACCGCTCGGAGGTCTCGTCTGGCAACACGCGTGCCATGTCCGATACCGCACCCCACACGTACTTGTCGGTCTTTGTCTGATACGCCTGCAGATAGGTGTCGAAGAAGGCGTCCATATCGTCCGCAGCGATGGCGGCCCGCGCCGCGGTCTCGTACTCGGACCTCGACATTCAGCCACCCACCAATGCGACGAGCTTCAGGAATGTGATTTCCACACCCAGTGGCAGCGCGACCACCTCGTCCAACTCCTCGATCTGTCGTTCGCCGACCAGAACCACGAAACCGTTGCGCCCGAAAGCCTGCAACGCCGCCTCGCACTGGCGTTCCGGATCGACACGACCAGTCGTGCGGAACCCGCCGCGCACCACCTCGGCATCTGCCGGCCGTACCAGACCACGAAAGGCACCACGAGACGCGCCGGCATTGTGTTCGGCGACCTCCTGGAATACTCGCCGCCGGATGATCTCCTGCAGTGGCAGCCGCTCCTCGGTCACCTCGAACATCCAGCCTTCGTCGCGACCCCCGGATGCCGTTTCGTCGACGACCTTCACACTCACCATGACGACAGGGTAGGCACGACCCCTGACAGAACTTGAGAACAGTTTCCTACCAGTGGCCTGCTCCAAGAATTCGTCGCTGCCACGGTGCCGGCTCGGCCGAGGTCGAACGCGCGCCACGGCTGATGGCCGCTGGGACAGCGCTTGCACCCCGGACAGAGGCCATCAAGATGCTTGCGGATAAGCCTCCCGCTCTCGATTCAGATCCAGGCGGGTAGTCATGTCGAGCCGGAAGCTGGCCGGTGAGGTTTCCCGAAGAACGGCGCTTGCGGGCCATGTCAGACTGTGCAGCTCGCTCGCCTCGGATGGCATACCGGCCTGGGCGCAGAACTGCTCGACCAGCGGCGCGCACTCGTCCCAGCTCATCAACTGCGCGTGCAGGTTCGCATACGAGTCCGACCCTGCCACCGCGATATCACCGGAGCGCAGCTCGGCCGCCAGATAGGAGAACACGCACACCGCCAGATGCCGCCGCGACATCCTCGGACGGCGCTTGTCCCGCAACACCTTCCGCCACAACTCGCTGGCGAAGGAGTCCACATCCACCCGCACCACCGACTTAACGCCATCGCGTTCAAGCACCACGGTCTCGCCGATCCAGTCCCCGCGCCGGTTCCGCACCGCACGCACGAATTCCACTGCGTCGGCCACGGCGCGCTCCGCGGTCACCGGCTCCAGCTCGATCGAGTCGACCAGCGTGAACAGGTGCGATCGATCGAAGCCACGAAACCACCCGGAACAACAACACCACCAGAGCACCCGAACCCTAACCGGCACCACCCGCCACACCGACATCGGGTCTCTCACCGGCCACTATGGCCTCAACGGCAGGTTTCTGCCGTATTCCGGTCGACCCTCCAGAAGGCTCGGATGCCCATCGAGTGGCAGACGGCCATGTCCAGAGGCTGGCTTGCCGCGACGTGGATCACGTGTTCGGTTGTCACGCCGAGTTTTTGGTGTGCATGCCGGAAAAGCTGTGGGTTTGGTTTGTAGTGACGGGTGATTCGCCGGGCTCAACTTTCGTGGTGGACGGTAACGGTGTTGTTCCGATCCCACACGGCAACAAGCAGCTGGTCGGTGGGCTTGTCAGCGCCGATCGCGAAGTCGAGCGCGAGAACACGTTCCGTCGCCGCAGGGCTGATCGCAATGCCGACGACGAGTAGATGGTCGAGGAAGACCTTGTCGGTAACAGCCTCACAGGTGTCCACGTCGAACAAGTCGCACGCCATCTCTTCGGGGATCTCCTCGAGATGAACCTTGCGAAACAATGAGGTCGTCGACCGGGGATCGGTCAGCTCGGCGGCGAAAGCGACGAAGGCCGCAGCGACCAGGGCCTTCACATCGAGGAGAGCGGTCTCGGCCTTGTCGAGTTCGCTTTGGTTCAGAGTCTCGTCACCGTGAATCCAATACCAGGCACCGGCTCCGAATCCGTCTATTCCAGCAGGTAGCACGGCACCGGCCACCGAGTCGTCGCCGAAATCGAGGTGCCCCGCGAACCGGCTGGTCAGGTGATTCATCGTCCGATCGTGCCATCCATGAGGGACAGGGTTCCGGACTGGCATCCCGCGACACTCTTTTGCCAGATTGGCGTCGGCCGAACTTCTCGGAGCCGGGCGGCGCCGGTGACCCCGCAGCGCTGCACAGAGACCTGGACAGCGTTCAGCGAATGTCGGCCTCCGCGAAGGACCGACCTACCGGACGGTGATCTGCAATTGCAGTGCGCCGTCCGGGGTCGTGGCGTGCAGGGCCTGGGAGATCAGGCTGCCGAGGTCGACCTTGCCGAGCACTCCCGTTGTCAGTGCGAGCAGTGGCTGGACGACCGGAAACAGTTCGCGCAGTTCGGGGCCGAGGAGATCCAGCTTCTGGGTGAGGGCGTCGAGGAACGGGAGCAGTCCGATCACGTCCTCGGTGTCGGTGAGGTAGTCCGCGGGGGTGTCGCCGATCCGCAGGACGCGCGCGATCGCCGCGGCCACGTCGCTGACCCGCGGACCGAACTCGGCCCACGGTCTGGAGGCGGCGGCCAATTCGCCGCCCGCCCATGTCATATCGGTGGCCTGGGCCTGCATGTCGACCAGCAGCCTGCGAATCAGGTCGGTGCGGCTCAGTAGTGTGGCCGCCAACAGGTCGCCTGCCCTGGACAGTTGCGGGATCACCGCCTCGGTGCCCGCGAGTCCGGTGCTGAAGTTGTCGATGATGGCGGCCACGGTCGCCGGGTCGATCTGTTCGAGGAGCTGGGTCGCGGTGCGGGCGACCTCGGGGATCGACACCGGCCGCTGCACCGACGCGGCCGCGAGCCGGTCGCCGTCGCGCAGGTACGGCGCGTCCGCGACCGTCGGCCGGAACTCCAGATACGGCTCGCCCAGCGCCGAGAGCGTCTCGATGCGGACCGAACTGTTCGCGGGCACCCGGTATTCGGCGTCGTAACGGAAGGCCACATCGATGCCATCGCGGGTGTGCGTCACCGCGGTGATCTGCCCGATCTGGATACCGGAGAGCAGCACCTTGGATCGCGGCAGCAGACCACCGGAATCCGGGACCGTCATGGTGGCCTCGGTGTACTCGGTGAACCAGCCGACCCGCACCACGCCGAAGCTCAGATATCCCACGCCGATCAGCAGAATCGCCGCGATCGCGGCCAGCGAAGCGAGCGGGCCGAGTCGCCGCAACACCTCGTCGGTCGCGCTGCCCACGGGATTCTGGGGGACGTAGCCGGGATAGGCGGTTTCGGTGGCGACGTTCATCGCACGACTCCGATCATCCTGAGGGTGGCGATGATTCGAGCCACCTGCTCGTCGGTGGCGACCGGCGTCGGCGCCCCGTCCACCGTTCCCGTTCCCTCCACGAACACCTGGCCGACGTTCAGCTTCGGCCCGCGCTCCACGAACGGAATGATCTTGTCGCGGATCAGCGACACCACCCGGTTCAGATTCGACGGTGCGCTCAGATCCAGCGGCCGGTCCGCGAACAATAACGGCACCAAGGCTTTCGCGGCCTCGTCGCCCGCCTCGAGCAGCGGCGCGAGCCAGGCGATCGCGTGCCCGACGATGCCGAGCCCGCCGACCACGCCGAGCGTGAGCACCAGTGATGTCGCGTCGGCGGGGATCTCCACCGCGCCACGCTCGCTGAGCAGCGCGTCGAGTTCCCGCGGATTGCGCAGCGCCACATCGAGATCGCGCTGGATCGAGTCGAGGAACCGGTCCACCACCACCATGTGCTCGGCCACGTCGGACACGTCGCGGCCGAGCACCTCGAAGATCCGCGCGGTCTCGGCGGGCCGCTCGGGCAGCGTCGCGTTGACGCGGTTGACGATGGCCTGCATCTGCTGCATCGCGCCGCCGCCGACGAAGGTCGACATGCCCGCCAGCAGGTCTTCCACCTGAAGCGCGGGGCGGGTCCGCGCCAGCGGTATGGTGCCGCCCGGCGCGATGACACGGTCGAAATCGCCGGTGGGCGTGCTGAGTCCGATGTAGATGTCGCCGAGGATGGTGTTCTGGCGCAGCTGCACTGTGGTGGTCACCGGCAGTCGCACCGCCTCGGCGATCTCGACGACCGCCTCCACCCGGCCGGGCTGCTCCGGCGTCGGGTCGACCACTCGCACCTCGCGCAGGCTGCCGATCTGCGCGCCGTTGGCCACCACCTTGGCCTGGGCGGGCAGGTTCAGTGCGTTCGCCAGCTCGATCCGCACCTGGTAGGTCGGACCGGACACGGTCGCGCCGGGCACCGGCACCTGGGCGGGATCGAATCCGCATCCGGGCAACAGCAGAGCGGCCGCCAGTGCGACAGCGAGCATGGCGTGGCGGACCGATCGCGTAGTCATCGAGCACCTACCGTTCCGAGCACCAGGGACACCAGATTCACGTCGGCCAAACCGTTTTCGGCACCGTCACAGTGGCCGGGCCGCAGCGCGTTGAGCGCGGCGCAGATCCGATCGGCCTGCTCGCGCGGCAGCCCGACCTTGGGCGCGGCATAGGTCAGCTGCGGCCGCCCGGTCGCCGGGTCGATCACCTGCTCGAAGAACTGCACGATCGGCGGGACCATCGACACCAGCTGCTGGAGCGACCCGACGTTCGCGGAGAGCAGCCGCAGGCCCGGTAGCGCGCCGTCCAGCGCGCCGAGGATCGGCCTGCCGTACTCACGGGCGATGCTGTTGAGCCACGGCAGGATGACCAGCAGCGAGTCGATCAGCTGCACCACGCGGTCCCAGAGCTCGTTGATGAAGGCGATGCCCTCGCTCGCCTGCACCAGCACGATCTTGATGTCCTCCCAGTTCAGCGCGATGCTCGACATCAGTGAGCCGTAGGAGTCCAGCAGCCCGCCGATGCGCCCGATGGCCGCGTCCGGCGCGCGCAGGGCATCGCCGAGATCGGTGATCAGCTTGTTCAGCTCCGGACCGGTGCCCGAAGTGGCGGCCTCGAAGGCGACGACGCTGTCCCGAATCCTGGTCTGCTCGCCCGGATTTCCGCCGCCGGTCAGCTGGGCCGCCAGCTGGGAGAAGCCCTGGAGTGTTTGGCTGATGCTCTTCGGCGTGAAGGTGTTCGTGATGCACGTCGAGCGATCCCACGGCGCCGCGCCCGGCTCGCCGAGGACCGCGAGGGCGCGATCGGCGACCAGGGTGTCGGAGACCGTGGTCGCGGTGACCTCCCCGCGCAGCACGCGCTCCGCCTGCACCTCGAAGTCGACCCGCACCGCCGTGCCCTCGGGTCGCACCGCGTCGACCGTGCCGATCGGAATGCCGAGCGCCGTCACGTGATTGCCCGGATACAGGCCGACGGCATCGGGCATGATGGCGCAGTAGGCGACCGTCTTCTTCACCGGATCGAACACCACCAGATACCCGATCGCGGCGACCAGCGCCAGCACCAGCGCGCCGAGCACGGTCACGAAACCCTGGGACCGCAGGATGCGCGTCATCGCTCAGCACTCCCATCCCGGCAGCGGAATACACACCGTCGCCGTCAGCGCCGACTGATCGATGACGACACCGTCCTCCGAAGCGGTCATCGCCACGAGTTGCTCGCGCAGCCGCTGCCACTGCGGAATGGCCACATCCAGTTGCGCGGCCAGCTGTTCCAGCTGCGGCAGCAGCTCGCGCAGCTTCCCGGCCAGCGGGGCGAGCACCTCCCGCCAGGACGGCTCGATCGCCGCGATCCGCGACAGCAGCGAAGCCGCCACGGTCAACGCCGATTCGATCTCGGCGCGCTTGCCGAGCCCGACCGTCATCAGGGTGCCGACCTCGCGGACGAACGTCCCGATCAGCGACTTGTTCACATCGATCGCGCGCACATACTCGTCCAGCACCGCGAGCGCACGCGACACCTCGAGGTTCTGCCCGCGCAGGATGTCCACGAAGGACTGCATCGCGGCGCCCATCTGGCGCAACGCGTCGGGGCTGGTGTCGAGGGAGTGCTGGAGGGCGGCCAGATTCTGCCGCAGCGTTTCCCCGTCGACCTGAGCGACAGGTGCAGCGGCGTCCTGCAGGATGCGCACCAGGCTGTAGGGCAGCCGCACCCGGTCGGGCGGGATCGGCCGGGAGCCGAGGGCGCGCTCGCCCGCGGGGAACACCGCGACGTAGTGGCCGCCGACCGCGGTGAGCATGCGGATCTCCAGGCTGGTCGCGTCACCGAGAAACACGTCGCGATCCACCGTGAAGGTCATTCGCACCTTCGTCTCGCCCAGCTCGAGCGCGGTCACCGAGCCGACCGTGATGCCCGCGAGGCGGACCTGGTCGCCCACTTTGACCGAGTTCGCCTCCGCCAGGTCGGCGGTGTAGCCGGTCTTGCCCAGCGGGACCAGATAGATCACCGCGGTGGCCAGCAGCAGCGCGGCGACGAACAGTGCGCCGAGGATACCGAGGCGGAATTCCCTGGCGTTCTTGGCCGCCTCGTGCCGATCGTGCGAAAACCCGTGCGCCGCGAGCTGATTCAGCGCACGTTGGATCATCCGTTGCATATCGCGATCCTTTGTCCGGCGACCAGCACCGAAAGCACCTGGGGGAGTGCGACCGAGCCCTTGGAGCAGCTCATCGGCACCGGACCGGCGGCGCCAGGCGCGGGCGGTAGCGCGGCGCTGAGCGCTTGGAGCAGGCCCGGCAGCCTGCCGAGCGCGTCCAGTGCCGCCTGCGGGTCGGGGAACAGCAGCCGCAGGTCGGTCATCAGATCGGGATTGCTGGTCTCGGTGAACCCGAGCGTCTCCATCAGGCTGTTCAGCGGTCCCATCGCCGAGGGCGCCACGGCGGCGAAGTCGAGCAAACCGTCCAGTTTCACCCGAAAGGCGCTGAATACGTCCGCGATTCCCTCCAACAGGGTGGCCAGATGCGGTGAGCGCCCGCCGACCTGTGTGGAGATGGCATGCAGATTGGCCACGATCGTGGCGATCACCGCCTGCCGATCGGAGGTGTAGCGACTGAGTTTCTCGATGGCGTCCAGCGCGGGGCCGATGCCGGACCCGTTCCCTTCTATCACCGCGAGCACGCTTTCGGTGAACTGGTTGAGCGCGCCGGGGGAGAACTCGGCGATCACCGGCTGCAAGCCGTTGAACAGCTGGGTGATGTCGAAGGAGGGCATCGTGCTCGACACCCCGAACGCCGCGCCGGGCGGCAGCGGCGTCCCCGGCCTATCCGGTTGCCGCACATCGACATAGCGCTGGCCGGTCAGGGATTGGTAGCGAATGGCGATGACGCTGGCGTCGTAGACGGGGCGGTCGCGCTGGACGGTGAAGGTCACCCGGGCGTTGTTGCCCGCCCGCTCGATCTCGGCGACCTTGCCGACCGACACGCCGAACATCCGGACGTCGTCGCCGGTCTTCAGTCCGCTCACGTCGGTGAATTCGGCGGTGTAGGAACCGGTCTCGCCGTCCACCGGGCGGGTGATCGCCTGCACGACGACGGCCAGCAGCACGACCATCGCGGCCGCGAACAGCCCGAGCCGCCACATCACGGCGCGGATCGGCAGGGCCGTCATCGCGCACCTCCCGCGTTCAGCGCCGCGAATCCGGACGGTCCGAGCAGCGGCACCGCGAGCCCCGGCATCCCGCGCAGGGTCACGGCCACATTCAGCGCGGGCCCGTCGGGTGTGTCGGAGAACAGGCGCTCGAGCCGATCGATCAATGCGGCGGTCTCGGCGCGCGAGCGTCCCGGCTCGGGCAGCGTGGCCGCGAGCGCACCGACGAGCGGCGTCAGTTCGGCTGTGTAGCTGTGCAACTGCCGATTCGCGGCGTCACCGAGCAACCCGATCTTGGGCAGCGCTCCGTCCACGACCATGGTGATGGTGGCGTCGTAGCGCGGCCGGTCGTTGCGGAAGATCTCGATGTTCATGACCGCGTGCAGGAGCCGGAAGGTCGCGGAGGCGAAATCGCCCGCGCCGCCGAAGAAGGCCGCGTACTGGTCGATCAGGTACGGCGCGGGGTAGCGCTGGGTGTCGGCCACGGCGCGACTCAGCGCGATGATCGCCTCCCAGAGCGGGGCGAACGAGCTCATCTCGCTGTTGACCGTGGCGAGCAATTCCGACAGCTGCGGGGTGAGCACCTCGGTGGAGGTGGCGGTGAGCGCGCGCAGCAGGCTGCCCATGGTCACGTCGGTGACCTTGTCGGCGTGCGCGCCGGCGAGATCGATCAATCCGCCCTCGGCGAGCGGTGCGCCGCCCACGGCGGCCCGCAGCGTGAGAGCGCTGATCCCGAACAGGTTCTCCGGCGCGTAGTCCACGGTGAGCGCGTCGGTGAGGCCCGCTGTCTGTGTCTTGTCGAGATCCAGCGTGATCAACTGGCGTCCCTTGCCGACGGCGGCGATCTCGGTGATCTCGCCGACGGTGACGCCGTCGTAGCGCACCCGCGTGCCCTCGATGACGCCTTCGCCGATCTGCTCGGTGCGCAGCTGGACCTGGAGACGGTCCGGCGGCCGGTCGTCGAGGCCCGCGCGCCAGGTGAGTCCCGCGGCGACCGTCAGCGCCAGCGCGGCGGCGCCCAGCGCACGAGAACCGCGCCTGCTCATCGGCACGCCGGGCAGTCCGTAGTTCGGCATGGGATCACCCCGGGAATTCGATGGCGGAGTTGATGCCCCAGAGCATGATGGTGAGCACCATGTCGAGGGCGATGATGGCGACGAAGCTGGCCCGCACCGCGCGACCGGACGCGATGCCGACGCCCTCGGGTCCGCCGGAGGCGAAAAAGCCGTAGTAGCAATGGATC
Source organism: Nocardia sp. bgisy118 (assembly GCF_057708605.1). Classification (NCBI taxonomy): domain Bacteria; kingdom Bacillati; phylum Actinomycetota; class Actinomycetes; order Mycobacteriales; family Nocardiaceae; genus Nocardia; species Nocardia sp. bgisy118. Next base: position 53,479 of record NZ_JBYISM010000018.1, read on the forward strand.
AGGATGACGGTGACGCCGAACACCAGGATCTTGACCACCGCGGCGAGCACGTCGTAGCCACTGGTGAACTGGAAGAAGTAGTGGTTGTACACGCCACCCGCCTGACCGTGCAGCAGGACGATCACCGCGGAACAGGCCAGATAGCTCAGGATCAGCGCGATGAGGAAAGTCGGCACGATCGCGACGGCGCCCGCGATGACCCGCGTGGTGACGACGAAAGGCACCGAGCGCAATCCGAGGGATTCGATGGCGTCGATCTCCTCGGAGATGCGCATCGAGCCGATCTCCGCGGTCATCCGGCAGCCCGCCTGCGCGGCGAAGCCGATCGCCGCCGCGATCGGGGCGAGTTCCCTGGTGTTGGCGAAGGCCGACACCACGCCGGTGACCGGCCCGAGGCCGATCAGGTCCAGCGCGGCGAAGGACTGGATGCCGACGCCAGCGCCCATCGCGACGCCGAGCACCACCAGCATCGGCACGGTGCCGCCGCCGACGATGACCGACCCGCGCCCCCAGGTCATGTCGGTGATGGTGCGCATCGTCTGGGCGCGGTAGCGGCGCAGCGTCAGCGGTATCGCCCACAGCGCCTGAAAGACGAAACCGAGCAGGAAACCGGTGGTTTCGATCGGGGCGAGGATCCGGCCGCGGTTGCGGGCGGCGCGATAGGCCCAGCCGAGGCCTTTGGGTGCGTAGGGTGTCGCGGTCATCTCAGGCCACCCGCAGTGGCAGGAACATCGTCACGATCTGGGTGATCACCAGGTTGACCACGATGATCGAGGCCACCGAGATCACCACCGCGGCGTTGACGCCGTCGGCGACGCCGCGCGGCCCGCCCTTGGCCTCCAGCCCGCGCTGGCAGGCGATGATCACCACGAGGAAGCCGAACAGCATGGCCTTGGCCAACGAGATCCACACGTCGGCGACGACCGCGAAGGAGCCGAACGTCGCCCAGTAGCTGCCCGGCGTCACGTTCTGCGCGCTGATCGCGACCGCGTAACCGGAGACCACCCCGACGAAGATGATCAGCACGTTCAGCAGGGGAGCGACGAACAGCATCGCCACCACCCGGGGGATGACGAGCCGGTGCACGGGACTGATTCCCATGGTGCGCAACGCGTCGATCTCCTCGCGCACGGTCCGTGCGCCGAGGTCGGCGGCGATGGCCGAGGCGCCTGCCCCGCCGAGCAGCAATCCGGTAGCGATCGGCGCGCCCTGCTGGATCACGCCGAGCCCGCCCGCCGCGCCGATCATCGAATCGGCGCCGAGTTGGTGGATCAGGTTGCCCACCTGCACCGAGACCACCACACCGAACGGCACCGCCATCAGCACCGCGGGCAGGGCCGTGACGGTCACCAGATACCAGGCCTGGCGCAGCATCTCCTGCCATTGGAACCGCAGGCCGATCAGATCGGAGACCGCGCCGCGCACCGACTCGATGCCGAGATCGACCGCCCGGCCGAACGTGCGCACGCTGGAAACCGCGGTGCCGGTGACGTTTTCCCGCGCGATCCGGATCGCGCCCCCGTCCGCGACGGTCGGTGCCGCCTCCTTCATCGTTCCTCCATCCCCCGTTGCGCACGCACCGATCCGCCTCGGCGCGGGTCGCCGACATCCGGGGCTTCTGGGGTAGCCCGATGTCGCGATCACCTGTGACCATCAGCACTTCCACCGATCGGAAGTAGTCTGCGTCACATACGAATACAACGACGTCAATTTACCTCCGTAGCTCCGTCGCCGCCGTAGGATTCGATGAAACTGATTGTCTCCGTGGACAAACCGACGGGCGATGAGCTCGCATTCCGGCGCGACTCGCCCCGCTGAGCCTCCGGCTGCGTACACTATTCAATCGGGTGACCAGTTCGCTGGGGGAGTGCTGACGCTCGACGACCGATCACGATGGAGGCGAAGGTGTCAGCGCGACGCGACCAGATCCTCGACGCGGCACGCGATCTCATCCTCCGCGAGGGCTACACCCAGGCGAGCATGCACGCCGTCGCCCGAGCCGCAGGCCTGACCAGGCCCGCGCTCTACGCCGAATTCGGCGACCGCGACGGGCTTTTCACCGCACTGCTCGACCGGGAGGAAGAACGCGCGCTGGACATGGCGACCGCGTCCATTCCCGAAATCCGGCCCGGAGCCGATCCCGCCCAGGTCGCGGCCGAGGCCACCGACCTGTTCCTGGACATAGTGCTCGCCGCACCGGCCACGTGGCGCTTCGTGCTGCTGCGCGACCAGGCGCTGCCGCCCGCGGCACACGAACGGGTGGCGCACGGCCGTGCGGTGCTGCGCGAGCGCTCCGAAGCCATGATCCGCCTGATCGCCGCCATGGGCGAGCGGGAGATCGACGCCGAACTCGTCAGCTACACCGCCATCAGCACTAGCGAGACCGCCGCCCGCTTGGTGCTCGACGAAGGGGGCGCCGAGCGCCGCGACGCCGTCGCCTCGACATTGCGCTGGCTCGCGCGCCGGGCCGTGGCCGCCACGGGCATCGGGGAGGTGGCCGGTGGCGCGGGCCGGTAGCGACGCCGCCCGGCCGCGCCGCAGGTACGCCAAGCGCCTGCAGCCCGCCGATCGGCGAGAACAGCTGCTCGACACGGCGTTACGCATCCTCGCCGTGTCCGGTTTCGCGGACGTCACGATCGCCGCGGTGGCCGAGCGGGGCGGGGTGACCCGCCCGGTGGTGTACGACCTGTACGCCAACCGCGACGACCTGCTCCGCGACCTCATCGCGCGCGAGACCGCCCGCATGGTCGCCGCCACCTCGAATGTGGCCGAGCTCGCCGCCGCGCCCACCGATCCCAAGGCGGCGCTGCTCGCGGGACTGGCCCGCTTCCTGAGCGATCTGAGCTCCGTCCCCGACAGCTGGCGGCTGGTGTACTACCCGATCGACGGGGTGCCCGTCGCGTTGCGCCCGCCGATCGAGCGGGCGCGCGACGAACTACGCGCGCCGCTGCGACGGCTGCTCGGCGCCTGGCTGGCGAGCCGACCGGCCGACGAACACACCGACGAGGTGGACCTCGACGTTTTCGTCGAGATCGTGCAGGGCGCCGTCCAGACCGTGGCGCGACAGATGCTGGCCGACCCCCGCCGCTTCGACATCGACCGAATCCTGCGCGTCGTCGACCTGTTGCTCTATGAAAACCCGTCGGCGAAAAGCTCTTCCGAGCCGTAACGGTGCTCCTCCCGCCCCTGTGCGGCCCGCGTCGAACGGTTCCGTCTGGGACGCATCGCGCTCGATTGATAGACAACCGTGTTCACCGACACTTATGGTCTAGCCATGACGAAGTTCGACGGCAAGAGCTGCCTGATCACCGGGGCGGCCAGCGGCCTTGGCCGAGACACCGCCCGTGCGGTCGCGGCCAAGGGCGCGTCACTGATTCTCACCGACATCGACGAGGCAGGCTTGCAGCGTACCGCCGGGGAGTTGCGCGAGGCGGGCGCCACCGTGCACCTGGCCGAGGCACTCGACGTCAGTGACCACGCCGCCGTCGTCGCGTTGGCCGCGAAGGCGCACGACACGATCGGCAGCGTCGACATCGTGATGAACGTGGCGGGCATCGCCACCTGGGGGACCGTCGACCGTCTGACCCACGATCAGTGGCGGCGCACCATCGACATCGACCTGATGGGTCCGATCCACGTCATCGAGGAGTTCCTGCCGCCGATGATCGAGGCGGGACGTGGCGGGCACCTGGTCAACGTGTCCTCGGCCGCGGGCCTGTTCGGTCTGCCGTGGCACGCGCCGTACAGCGCAAGCAAATTCGGGCTGCGCGGCGTCTCGGAGGTGCTGCGTTTCGACCTGCGCAGGCACGGGATCGGCGTCAGCCTGGTGTGTCCTGGCGCGATGTCGACGCCGATGGTGAACCGGGTGGACATCGCGGGCGTCGACCGCGAGGCCGAGGCCGTGCAAGCGGGGCTGAAGCTGTTCCTGCGGCACGCCGTCACGCCCGAACAGGCGGCGAAATCCATTGTGCGCGGGGTGGAGCGGAACCGGTATCTGATCTACACCTCGCACGACATCCGGATCGGGCACTGGGCCCAGCGCTACTTCCCGCCCTCCTACAACCTCGCCATGCGCGGCCTGAACTGGGCGATGCAACGGTACGTCGACAAGCCGGGCGTGCTGCGCGCACGATAAGACACGAACCTCGGAGGGGGATCGCCATGGTCGAGCCGCTGACCAGCGCTACCGGCGCGCTGCCGGACGCACGTTTCGACATAGGGCCGGCGCGCTACCCGAAACTACATGCGTCCTCGACGATTCCGATCCCGATGTCGGACGGCGCCGTGCTCAGCGCCGACGTCCTGCGTCCCGGCGACCGGTCCGGGCCGACCGCCGAGCCGCTCCCGGCGCTGATCAACTTCACCGCCTACAACAAGATGCTCAACCGGCACGGTATGCGCGCGAATCGGGCGCTGCGCGCGCTGGCGATGCGTGTCGCACCGTCGGACCGAGGCAGGATGACGGCACGCGACGTGCTGCGCACCCCGGCGGGCGGGATCTTGGAGCCGTTCGCGATCAACCGCACCGCCGTCTCGCGCGGGTACGTGGGACTGATGGTGGACGTGCGCGGCACCGGAAGTTCCACCGGCACCTGGGATTTCTTCGGCCCCCGCGAACAGCGCGACTACCTCGAGGTGCTCGAATGGGTCCGCGCGCAGCCATGGTGCGACGGGCGCGTCGCGGTGACCGGACTCTCCTACGGCGCGATCTCGGCGCTCATCACGGCGGGCCTGCGCCCGGAGGGCCTCACCGCGGTGTTCGCCATCGAGGCGGGCGAGAACCCGGTGCGCGAACTCGGGCTCACCGGCGGTGTGCCCACGCCGGGCATGCTCGCGTGGATCCTGTTCGTGCACGGGGCCGGACGCGTTCCCGCGCTGCCCGGCCTGGTGCGCAACGGGCTGCTGGGCCACTATCTGCGCGATCGCGTCACCGCGCGCTCGGACTGGGTGCGCAGGGCGCTGCGGATCGCCCTCGACATCGACCATCCCGACGGCTATCTCAATCCGGAATGGGCGGCGCGGCTGGCCCATTTCGAGGAGATCGACGTGCCCACCTGGATCCACGGCGGCTGGCACGACGTCTACAACCGGTCGAATTTCCGCATCTACGACCGTATTCCGGTCGCGCCGGGACCCAAGCAGGTCCTGGTGGACGACTCCTACCATCTCACGCCCGGCTCCGGCTTCGGCGATCCGGGCAACCCGCAGGCGCTCGACGAACTCCAGTGCGCGTTCTTCGACCGGTGGGTCAAGGGCATCGACAACGGCATCGACGGGTACGGACCGGTCACGGTGCGCAGGCAGGGCGACGGGCGGTGGGTGCAGCGCGCCGAGTTTCCCGACCCGGCGACGGGCGTACGCAGGCTCTATCTGACCGACGTGCCGAGCGGCACCGCGGGGCACGCCGCGCTGGACGGCGGATTATCCTCCGCGCCAACCGATACCGAGCTGTCCCTGCCGGTGCCGACCGGCCGGGTCAGCGCGGCCTCCAACAACACCGCGGTGATGACGATGGGCGTCGCGCTGCTGTTCGGCGACCGTTTCGGCAACGACGACCGGCGCAGCGAGGCCACCGCGCTCACCTTCACGAGCGCGCCGTTCGCCACCGATACGGTGCTCTCCGGTCCGATGAATCTGCACCTGCTCGCGACGGCCGACGGCGCCGACGCATTCTGGTCGGTCATCGTGTGCGACGTGCGGCCCGACGGCGCCTCGGTGCCGCTCACCCGCGGTGCGCTGCTGTCCACACTGCGCGCGGTCGACTCGGCCGACAGCTACTACGCCGAGGGCGAGCTGCTTTTCGCCGTGCACCCCATGACCGCCGATTCCGCGCAACCGGTGGAACCGGGCCTCGCTTTCGAGATCGACATCGAGATCAACCCCACCGAGGCCCTGCTCCGTGCCGGGCACCGGTTGCGAATCTCGGTGAGCCGCACCAGTTCACCCCGTCACCTGATCCCGCCGTGGAAGCAGCGCCAGATCGCGGGTCAGCGCGTTCTGCTGCGTCCGGACAACCCGAGTTACCTGAGTTTCCGCGCGCTCGGCGGCGACGACTGAGACCCGGCGGCGGCGGCCGGACGGTGGTCGTTGCTGTGCGGTCGCGAGAGCGAGAAAGCAAGGGGGAGCGCAACGCAGCGGCCTACCGTACTATCGCGTGCGGAGACACCGGCCGGGTAGACGAAGGGGGGACGGTGTGGGACCTCGCCTTCCGGCGACCGCGCGCGACGGGGCGGCGTGGGTGCGACGCTTCGCGCGCACGACACCAGGTCTGATCGGTGCGCTCGCACTGGTGACGGTCACGCTGTGCCTGCTCGCGGGCTTCACCGGAGCAAACCAGCTGAGCGGCAAGATCGATCGGCGCGACGCCGCCCTCGCAGGCACCGAACCACTGGCTTACGCGGCGCAGAACCTGTACGTCTCGCTCTCGGCGGCCGACGCGGCCGCGGCGGAGGCCTTCCTGACCGGCGGTATCGAGACACCGCAGGTGCGCGCCCGATACCAGCAGGCACTCGCCGACGCGGCCGACGCGCTCGCGCAGGCCACCGCGGGCGCCTCCGACGAACGGACCCGCCGCATCGTGGCGGCCATCAGCGCCGAATTGCCCGCGTACACGGGGCTGGTCGAGACCGCGCGGGCGAACAATCGGCAGGGCTTCCCGGTCGGCTCGGCCTACCTGCGCGAGGCCTCCGACATCATGCAGGACTCGCTGCTGAAGAACGCCGAGGAGCTCAGCGCGCTGCGTTTCGCCGCCGTGCACCAGGACCAGCGAGCGATCGGCGCGTTGCCGTTCGCCACGATCACGACGCTGTTGCTGGTGCTCATCGCTTGCGGCGCGGGCTCTTTCGTGCTGCTGCGCCGGACCAACCGGCGGGTCAATCCGGGACTCGTGGTCGCGGCGGCCGCGGCAGGTGTCGCGCTGATATGGACGGTGCTCGCGACCTCGGTGGCCGCGACGGCATTGGAGACCGGACGCGACGGTGCGGCGGTTCGCTTCCAAACCCTGGCCGAGGCAAGGATTCTGGCGCAGCAGGCGCGTACGGCGGAGACTTTGCAGCTGGTCACCCGTGGCGATATCGCGGCGGGGGAGGAGACGTTCAATCGCCACACCGCGGCGTTGCGCGACCGCCTCTCGCAGGTCACCGGCTCGGATTCGCCCGCAGCCCTGCGCTTCGAGGGCTGGACGTCCGGTCACCGCCGTCAGCTCGCGGCGTACCAGGCGGCCGACTATCCGGCCGCCGTGGATCAGGCCATCGGCGCGGGACCGGAGACCTCGGCGACCCGATTCGCCGAACTCGACGAATCCCTGCGCGCGGACGTGCAGCGGGTGCGCAGCGATCTGCGCGGCGGTATGGACGCCGCGGGTGACGCACTGACCTGGAGCCCCTCCGGAGTCCTGCTGCTGATGCTGTTCGCGGCGGGCGCCGCCGTCGTCGGACTGTGGCCGCGGCTGAAGGAGTTCCTGTGAGAAGACGGCTGTGCGCGCTGGTCGTCGCCCTGGTTGTGGTCGGCCCGCTGCTCGCCGCGTGCAGCACCGACGCCTCCGTGCCCGCGACGCCGCCCGCCGCGGCGGTGAATCCGGCTCCGCCCGAGTTCGCCCCGATCACCACGCCCGGGCAAGCCGAGGACGAATGCGACGCCGAGGCCAGCCTGCGGCCGGGGCCGCTGCCGCCGCCGGGTGCGATGCCTGCGGGATCGCCGATGGCCGCGATCGTGGCCAATGGGCGGGTCCGGGTCGGCGTCGACCAGAACACCTACCTGTTCGGTTTCCGCAACCCGACCACCAACGAGCTCGAGGGCTTCGACATCGACATCGCCAGGGAGATCGCCAGGGCGCTGTTCGGCGACCCCAACCGGATCGAACTGCGCTCGGTGACCGCCGAGGAGCGCATCTCCGCGCTGCGCGAGAACAAGGTCGACCTGATCGTGCGCACCTTCTCCGCCACCTGCGAGCGCCGCCGCGACGTGGACTTCTCCGCCGTCTACTACCGTGCGGCGCAGCGCATTCTGGCGCCCAAGAACTCCGGCATCAGGTCCAGCGCCGATCTCGGCGGCAAGCGGGTGTGCGTGGCCAGGGGAACGACCGCGTCCGGCCCGCTGTTCGCGCTGCCCAAGCGGCTCACCGTCTTCGGCGTGACCAACTGGACCGACTGTCTGGCCGCGCTGCAACAGGGCCACGTGGACGCGATCAGCGCCGACGACCCGATTCTGCACGGTCTGGTCGCGCAGGACCGGAATCTCGAGGTGGTCGGCGAACCCATCGGCTCCGGCGCCTACGCCATCGGGGTGGCCAAGGGCGCGCCGGAGCTGGTGCGTTTCGTCAACGCGGTGCTCGAACGCATGCGGGCGGACGGCACCTGGCAGCGGATCTACGCCGCGCACCTGAGCGTTCTCGGTCCCTCGCCCGGCCCGCCGGAAACCCGGTACACCGCGTGATCCGGGCGACCATGCAGCCGCTCACCCTCGCCGAGATCGATCGCGAACTGGCCGCCCGCACCGCCCAATTCGACGCGATCACCGCCACACTGCTGGAATTGGACCGCCATCCCGGCCTGACCCTGCTGCGCCGTTTTCCGCCGACGGGTCTCACCGAACGCCGGTGGACGCCGATCCGCGCCGAGCTCGACCTGATGTGGCAGGACCTGGCCCGGCTGCAAGCCATCCTGGACGCGGCGCGCACCGTGCGCGGCGCCCGGTCCCGGCTGGACGCCGAGGCGCGCGCCGAGCTGACCCGGCTGCTGCACGGGCGGCCGCACGAGGCCTCCCGCACACCGATTCCCCTGGCACAGCGCTCGCTCACCGGCCCAGGCGAACGGGTGCTGTTCGTCGGCCTGGCCGACACGGTGGACCGCATGCGCGCGACCTTTCCCCGGATCGCCGCCTTCCTCGACGAGGTCGGCGCGGTCAACGACAGGGTGATGTCCGGGCTCGCGCCGCTTCAGGCTCGGGTGGACCAGGCGGGCGCGGTCACCACGGAACTGCGGGACATCGGCGAGGCGATCGCCGAGCTGTTGCGCCGATCCGCCACCGATCCGCTGGCGCTGACACCGCCCGAGATCGACGCTCGCCTGGCCGATATCGGCACCCGCCTGGACCGCGCTTCGGACCTGCTCGCCGAACTGGCGTCGATCACCGCGAACTGGGATGCCGCCGTGGCGGCGACCCGCGACAGGCTGACCGCGCTCGCCGAAACGGAGGCGCGCGCCGAACGCGCGCGTGCGGAAGCCGAGCGCAAGATCCGCACCGGTCCGTTGCCCGTGCTCGAGACGGCGCACCGGGCGCTCGGCGGCGAATTGGCCGCCCTCGCTGCCACGCCGGGCGCGGGCGCGGCGTTGCACGAGCTGCGCCGCCGGATCGCCACGGCAAGCGCAGCGGCCGCAGGCGCGGCAGAACTCGCCCAAGGCTTGCTCGACCGCCGCGCCGAGCTGCGCGGGCGGCTCGCGGCCTATCGGGCCAAGGCCGCCCGATTGGGCGTCGGCGCGGACGACGAGCTGGCGGCACGGGAGAAGCGCGCGACCGAGCTGCTGTCGTACCGCCCGTGCGATCTCGCGGCGGCCACCCGCGCGATCGCCGACTACCAGCGACTCATCGCGGAAAGAGCGGGGAGGAGATCATGACCTGCACCGAACCCGGCTGCGACGAGCCGGTCGAGGACGGTTATTGCACGGTGTGCGGCACCGCACCCGCTGCCGCCGCGCCGGAGACCACCGCGCCGGAGGCGATCGAGTCACCGTCCGCGCGCGCCGACGCCTGCACCGAACCCGGCTGCGACGGCACGATATCCGGCGGCTACTGCGACACCTGCGGCACCGCGCCCGCGGCGACCGGAACGGTCGCCGCCTCGGCCCGGACCACCGGGCCGGGGACCAGGGGCTCCACCCGCTCGGTGCGCACCGGCCGCTCCGCGTCGTCGAAGTCCAGCGCGCGCGGACGGCTCGGCGCCGGACTGGTCGAAGTGCCGCGAGTGCCCCGGATCCACCCGAGCTCGGCGATCCTGGCCGACCCGATGGTTGCCGAGCCGAAGCGTTTCTGCGGCGCCTGCGAGCGCCCGGTGGGCCGAGGACGCGAGGGCGCACCCGGCCGCACCGAAGGCTTCTGCCCGAACTGCGGCACCCACTTCTCCTTCGCACCCAAGCTCTCCGGCGGCGATCTCGTCGGTGGTCAGTACGAGGTGGTCGGTTGCCTGGCGCACGGCGGCTTGGGCTGGATCTACCTGGCCACCGACCGCAATGTCGGCAATCGCTGGGTGGTGCTCAAGGGTCTGCTCAATTCCGGTGACCTGGACGCCATGGCGGCGGCGGTCGCCGAGAAGCGGTTCCTGGCCGAGGTCGAGCATCCGAGCATCGTCAAGATCTTCAACTTCGTCGAGCACGCCGGAGCGGACGGCGTCGCCGTCGGCTACATCGTCATGGAGTTCGTCGGCGGCACCTCGTTGAAGCAGATCCTGCGCAAACGACGCGACACCGACGGTGGTTACCTGCCCGTGCCGCAGGCCATCGCCTACATTCTGGAGATGCTGCCCGCACTCGGACACTTGCACTCGCTCGGGCTCGCCTACTGCGACTTCAAGCCCGACAACGTGATGCAGACCGATGAGCAACTCAAGCTCATCGATCTCGGCGCGGTGATCGCCATGGACGATCAGGACAGCGCCATCTACGGCACGATCGGATATCAGGCGCCGGAGATCGCGACCACCGGGCCGACGGTCGCGACCGAGGTGTACAGCGTCGGCCGCACGCTGGCCGTGCTGATCATGCACATCCCGCAGGAGGACGGGCATTTCGGCGCGCTACCGGGACCGGACGCCGAACCCTTGCTCGCCCGCTACGACTCGCTGCACCGGTTCCTGCTCCGCGCCACCGACGCCGATCCCGAGGCCAGGTTCGCCTCGATGGAGGAGATGACCGACCAGCTGACCGGCGTGTTGCGCGAGGCGCTCAGCGCCGACGACGGGTCGCCGCGCCCCGGCATGTCGGCGTATTTCGGGCCGCCGCGCGCGGTCTTCGGCGTCGGCTCCGCGGTCGCGCCCGAGGACGTCGTCGCCGGTCTGCCGGTGCCGCTGGTCGATCCGGGCGACAGCGGCGCCGCGCTGCTCGCCACCACGGCGGGGACGACGCCGGAGGAACTGGAACGCGCCTTCGCCGACGGCCTGCGTTCGGTGGTCACCGGCCGCGCCGAATCGGTGGAGATCCCACTGCGCCTGGTGCGCGCCGCCCTGGACATCGGCGACCCGGCGCAGGCCGAGCGCAGGCTCACCGAGCTCGCCGACCGGCTGCCCGGCGACTGGCGACTGGCCTGGTATCGCGGCCAGGCCGGGCTGCTCGCCCGCGATTTCGCCGCGGCCCGCGCCGAGTTCGAGGCCGTCTACGCCGCGCTACCCGGTGAACCGGCGCCCAAGCTGGCGCTGGCCGCGGTAGCCGAACTCGCCGGCGACGGAGCCGTCGCGGCGCGCTACTACGACACCGTCTGGCGCACCGACCGCGCCTTCCCCGCCGCGGTGTTCGGCCTGGCGCGGGTGCGCCGCGGCGCGGGCGACCGCGATGGCGCGGTCGCCGTCCTCGACCAGGTCGACCGATCCTCGTCGCTGTACACCGAGGCGCGCGTGGCCGCGGTGGACGCCTTGCTCGCCGAGCGCACGGCTGCCGAGCTGAACGAGTCGGTGCTGCGCGATGCGGGCGGCCGGGTCGGCGCGCTGGCGCTCGACTCCAAACGCCGCGGGGCCGAGGTGCGCATGCGGGTCTTGGACGCCACGCTGGCCTGGCTGAGCGGCGGCAGGGCGGCGACGAATCACGCGCCGCTGCTCGGCGTCTCGCTCGACCACGAGGGAGTGCGCACCGGATTGGAGCGCTGCTACCGCGACCTGGCGCGCGAAACCGACGATATGTGGGCCCGTTTCGAGTTGGTGGACCGCGCCAACGCCATCCGCCCGAGGACCACGCTGTGAACCGCGAGCGGGGCAGCGAACCCGCAGAACCCGCCGAGCCGAACCCGCCCGACGATCCCGGCTCAGCCGCCGAGCCCAGCGCGGCGCCGAACCCACCCGACCAACCGACTTCGACCGTGAGTGCCGACGTGACCCCATCTGTGAGCGCCCCTACGACCTCCCCGGCGGACACCGTGCCGACCATGCCACTGGCGACGCCCGCCGCGCCGCCGCCTACCTCGCCGCGCTGCCCTGACTGCCAGGAGAGCGTCTCGGTCACCGATCGGTACTGCGAAGCCTGCGGTCGCGAACTCGGCGCGCGCCGGGTCGCGCTGCCGCACCCGGAATCCGAGTCCGCGCCGCCGCGCCCGTGCGACGCGTGCGGCGCGCAGCAGTACGACGCCGACGGCTACTGTCGCGGCTGCGGCCAATTGCTGGCCCCGCGTGACCGTTTCGAGGCCGATTTGGGCGCGGTGTGCGTGGCCACCGACCGCGGCATCGCGCACGCGCGCAACGAGGACTCGGTCGCCGCCGCCGTGGTGGACGGCGCCGCCGGGCCGCAAACCGTCGTCATCGTGGTGTGCGACGGCGTCTCCACCTCCGAGGATCCGCAGGCCGCCTCCGGCACGGCGTCCCGCTCGGGTGTGGACGCGGCGCTCACCGCGCTCGCCGAAGGCCGCGACGCGCCCGATGCCGCGCTGGCCGGACTGGCCGCCGCGGCACAAGCGGTCCGCGATATCGCGGAGGACGAGACCCACGCTCCCTCCTGCACGTACGTCTCGGCGATCGTGCGCGGCTACGACGCCGACACGGTCGAGATCACGGTCGCGAATGTCGGTGACAGCCGCGCGTATTGGCTCGTGCCCGCACCCGGCGCGCCCGACATCCCGCCCTCGCAACGGCTCACCGTCGACGACTCGTGGGCTCAGGCCCTGGTCGACGCGGGCGCGATGGACGAGCAGACCGCCATGAAGGACCCCAGGGCGCACACGCTGTTGCGCTGGCTCGGCGCGGACTCCGGCGAACGTCCCTGGTCGGACACCTGCGTGCGCGCCTTCCGCACCCGAGGTCCCGGCCTGCTCCTGCTGTGCAGCGACGGACTGTGGAACTACCAGCCCGACGCGCACGGGCTCGCCGCGCTGGCGACAGCGGCCGAGCCGATGCGGGCGGCCCGCGACCTCGTCGAATTCGCCCTGCGCAGCGGGGGCAGCGACAACATCACCGTCGCGCTCGCGCGGGTGCCCTGATCGACCAGCCAGGAGAAGTACTGTGAATTCTGTTGCCGACAACGGCATCTCGGTGATCGTCGACCAGAACGAGTACCTCGCGGAAGGCGTGAGCACGGTCGACGCGGTGGTCACCGTGGAGACCGGCGCCGATTTCGTCGCCGCCGGGCCGCCGCCGGAGCGGGTGGAGATCCTGATCATCGACTGTTCGGGATCGATGGGCAACGCCAAGAAGCTCGAAGGCGCCCGCGGCGCCGCCATGGCGGCGCTGGACGCGCTGCCCGACGGCACCCGCTTCGCGATCGTGCAGGGCACGTCCATGGCCCGCCTGGTCTTTCCCACCGACGTGCCCTCGCTGCCCGCGGACGCGAACACACGCGCGGCGGCGCGCCGAAAGCTCGACAAGCTGCGCGCCGACGGTGGCACCGCCATGGGCACCTGGCTCGGCTTGGCCCGGCAGCTGGCCAAGAAGCACGAAGGCGCCATGGTGCACGCCATCCTGCTCACCGACGGCAAGAACGAGCACGAGTCCCCGGAATCCCTGGCCGCCGAGATCGCCCAGTCCGAGGGCGTGTTCACCTGTGACTGTCGCGGTGTCGGAACCGATTGGCGGGTGGACGAATTGCGCGCCATCGCCTCGGCGTTGCACGGCACCGTCGACATCGTCGCCGATCCCGCGCACCTGGCCGCCGATTTCACGGCGATGACCCACAACGCGATGGCGAAGGCGATTCCCGAACTGACGCTGCGTGTGTGGACTCCGGCCGGGGCGACGGTGCGTTTCGTCAAGCAGGTCGCGCCCGCCATCGAGGATCTCACGGCCCGCCGCGTCGAGGCGGGTGCGCAGGTGGGTGAGTATCCGCTCGGTGCGTGGGGCGCCGAGGAGCGCGATTATCACGTGCAGGTGCGGGTGGAGCCCGCCGCGCCGGGCCGGGAGAAGCTCGCGGCGCGGGTCAGCGTGCTCGCCGGCGACGAGGTGGTCGGGCAGGGGCTGGTGCGGGCGGTGTGGACCACCGAGACCGAGCTGTCGGCCCGGATCAGCAGGCGCGTGGCGCATTACACCGGCCAGGCCGAGTTGGCCGACGCCGTACAGGAGGGTCTGGCAGCCCGTAAGAACGGCGATGTGGAGACGGCGACGGCCAAATTGCGGCGCGCGGTGCAGCTGGCCGCGGAATCGGGCAACGAGAGCACCGCGAAGCTGTTGCGCGGGGTGGTCGAGGTGGACGAGCGCAACGGCACCGTCCGGCTGCGGTCCCGCGTCGCGGCCGCCGACGAGATGGCGTTGGACGCTCGCTCGACCAAGACCGCGCGGGTCCGCAAGGAGTCCTGATGGTGACCTGCCCCGAAGGACACCGTTCGACGGCGCTCGACTACTGCGATGTGTGCGGAGCGCCGGTCGGGGAGCCGCCGACGACGGTGGCCGCGCCGCGCTGCCCGGCCTGCGGCGCGCCGAGCGGTGGACGATTCTGCGAGGCCTGCGGTCACGATTCGGCCCTGTCGCCGTTGCCCGATCCGCCCGCACCCGACCCGTCCCCGCGCGAGTCGAGATCGGTGGCCGCCGAGCCCGCGACGGTGCGGGTATCGCCGGTGACGTGGATCGCCACGGTCACCGCCGACCGCGCCTTCTACAACCGCGTGCTGGCGCGCGAGGGGCCCGACGCGGACCGCGTCGAGTTTCCCGCCCACTATCCGCCGCGCCGAATCACCTTGCAGGGCAGCGAGATCCTGATCGGCAAGCGCAGCGTCTCACAGGGTCTGCACCCCGATATCGATCTCGGCATCGCTCCCGCCGACGCGGGCGTCTCCCGCGCCCACGCGCTGCTGCATCTGACCCCGACCGGTCTCACCGTCACCGATCTGGGCTCCACCAACGGCACCAGCCTCAACGACAGCGATGATCTCATCCCCGCGGAGCAGCCGGTCGCGCTGCGCAGCGGCGACCGCGTCCACGTCGGCGCCTGGACCACCATCACCCTTACCGCCGAGCCGGCCTGAGGTCTGCGATCATGGCCGGATGGCCTCCGCCGTCTATCTGATCACCGGTATTCAAGCCGCGGGCAAATCCACGGTGGCGCAAGCGCTCGCCGAGCGCCTGCCCCGTTCGGCGCACGTGCGCGGGGACACCTTCCGCAGATTCGTGGTGAGCGGCCGTGCGGAGATGAGCCAGGAGCCGTCGGCGGCCGCGCTCGATCAGCTTCGGCTGCGCCACCGGCTCGCCGCGTCGGTCGCCGACGAGTACGCCGCCGCGGGCTTCACCGCGGTCCTGCAAGACGTGGTGCTCGGCGAGTTCCTGCCGTACACCGTCGACCGGATCCGCACCGATCCGCTGTACGTGGTGGTGCTCGCACCGAGCCGCGAGGCGATCGCCGCCCGCGAGGCGGCGCGCGGCAAGGACGCCTACGACACGTTCACGGTCGCGGCACTCGACGCCGCACTGCGGGACACCACACCCCGGCTCGGGCTGTGGCTCGACACATCGGAGCTCACCGTCGCGGAGACCGTCGACACCATCCTCGACACCGCCCGCCCGATCGAGCGAAAACCGGCCGAATTCTGAGCCTGCCGCTGCTGGACACCAGGCGCGCCGAAAAGCTGCGTGAGCGTCGGCAGTTCGAGGAAAGCGCTCTGGCACGCCAGCTTCCGTCGCTGGGTCTGCCCGAACAGACAGTGCAGTCACTGGTACACCTCTGGTGGGAGGGATGCGCACACGCGGTCGCGACCTAGGAGGTTCACGGTCACACTCACCCGGCGAGCTACAAGCCGGCTGCTGGCTGAGCCTACCCGTTCCCTACCTGCGCATGAGATCGAGACTTGGCGTAATGCGTTGCGCACGTTCTGGATCGACGTGGGCAGTCTCGGTGAGCAAGGCGCGGACCAATGCGTCGAAGGCGGCGTGCAGCCGTGCCGGGTCGAGGCCGGTGACAAGGGTGGTCTGCAGGTCGGTGAGCAGTTCGGCGGGCAGATCGTCGTGACCGCGGGCTTGCACCGGGTTGGTGTGGTTCCGCAGGCACGCGAGAACGAGCACCTGCTCGCGTAGCCCGTCGAGCATGTGCTGGGCCTGCCAGATTCGACCGCGCGCCAGGGACGATCGAGCGTGCAGGGCATACAACCAGCCGGTGCCGATGACCTGCGCGGCGTCGGGATCCGGGCGGGCCGGATGAGGACCGCCGTCACCATAGACGAGGTGAAATGCCGGCAGCGTGCCGAATTCGAGTTCGGTGGCCCAGAAAGCAAGATCTATCTGCAGGCTGTCGGCGCGCAGGAACACCCGGAAGCGGGTCCTGCCTCGAAAAACGTCGAGATGGTCGACGACATCGAAGTCGTCGTACATGCGCCGAGTCCAGTCGGCGACAACGTCGGTTTCGTCGGCGTCGGCGGACAGCCGGAACGCGAGATCGATATCGGACCAGCGGTCTTCGCGGCCGAGGGCCACCGATCCGGTGACTGCGGCCGCGGTGATGCGCACGTCGGTTTCCGCAGCGGCGATCAGGGCTTCCCGAATGCGCGCTCGTTGTTGCTCGTCGAACACCATGTCAGCAGCATCTCACGATGCCTGGGGCGAGTCCGGGGTGCGGGGAGTCCACCCGCTTACGTCATGGTGCTCGCACCCTGGTGGGACCCCGGCACGGAATCTTCGAACGGACTCTCGCGCAACTGCTCGATCGACCCGCCGACGCTTACTTCGTGACCCCGCGGGTGGCGCTACATGTCCTCGCGCAGCACCGCTCGGCGCGCGAGCGGCTTGGTGGCGGGCCCCTCCAGCACCGTGCCGTCCGGCGCGAAGCGCGAGCCGTGTAGCGGGCAGTCCCAGGACCGTTCCGCGTCGTTCCACCGCAGGATGCCGTACAGGTGCGGGCAGATGGCCGAGACCTCGGTGGTGATGCCGTCGACGGTGCAGATCCCCGAAGGAACCAGCCCGCGGCGCTCGACGCGGCCGCAGCCCTCCTCGGGTACGGCGGCCTTGCCGCCGCCGATCATGTGCAGCCATCCCGTCGAGAGCTGTTGGACAACGGCGGTGTTCGCTCGTGCGCCGGAGAGCAGCGAACGCAGTTCGGCGGGCTGCCAGGTGGCGAACGTGGTGGACCAAGGCGGCGGCTTGCCGTTGAGCCTGCCCTCCAGCGCGAGTGCGGCGGCCACGCCGTTGGTGAGGCCCCATTTGGCGTAACCGGTGGCGACCAGGATGTCGTCCCGGCCCGGCAGCAACGGACCGACGTAGGGCAATTCGCCCACCGGGTGATAATCCTGGGCGGACCAGCGGTGCAGCACTTCCGCACCGGGGAACCACGTGGCGGTCCAGTCCAGCAGTTCGTCGGCGTGCGCGGCCGCGGCGTCGGTCCGCCCGACCGCGTGCCCGCTGCCGCCGACCAGCAGCAGATCGCCCTCGGGTGTCGGATGGTAGCGCACCGAGCGGATGGGCTGTCCCGCGCTGATGTACATATCGTGCGGGACCGGCTCCGGCGTACGGAACGCCGCGAGATACGAACGCTCGGCCGTGAGTCGCGCGAAGAACCCGCCGCGGTCCAGAATCGGGGTCCCGGTGGCCAGCACGACCTTGTCCGCGGTCAGGTCGCCGTGTTCGGTCTGGACGACCAGCCTGCCGTCCTCGCCGCGCACCCCTTGCGCGCGAGTCGATTCGTAGATCGGGGCGGTGTGCGCCTCGACCTCGGCGGCGAGCGCGGCCAGCACGGTCATCGGATCGATCTGCGCCTGCTCGACGAGCCGAACCCCGCCGTAGGCCGGGAACGGCGTGTCGAGCTCGTCGACCAGCTCGGTCGGCAGTCCCGCTGCCCTCGTCGCATCGAATTCGGCTCGTACAGTGTGTTTTTCGCTTTCGGACTGGGCGTAGGTGACCGCCGCGCTGTGCTGATACGCGATCCCGCGCT
Organism: Nocardia sp. bgisy118; assembly: GCF_057708605.1. Taxonomy (NCBI): domain Bacteria; kingdom Bacillati; phylum Actinomycetota; class Actinomycetes; order Mycobacteriales; family Nocardiaceae; genus Nocardia; species Nocardia sp. bgisy118. The sequence continues at coordinate 71,511 of NZ_JBYISM010000018.1, forward strand.
CTTCGCAGAACCGCAACAGCCAGTCCTGCCCGTCGCGATTCGCGGCGAGGTACTCCGCCAAGACGCCGATGCCGTGGCGTCCGGCGATGTGCTGCGCGCGAGTTCCCTGGAGCAGACTGATCTTTCCGGTCGTGCCCCCGGTCGTCCCGACCCCGACGCGCCTGCCCTCGACCACCGCGACCTGAATGCCGTTCTGGGCCAACAGTAGCGCCGTCACGAGACCGGTGATCCCCGCGCCGATCACGACGGTGTCGTAGCGCGATCCGGGCGTGAGCCGCAGCCGCGCCGGTACTTGGGCGTCGTTCAACCACAGGGAGGTCATAGTCGGGAGATAGCCCATCGACTCGGCCCGAAACCCGGCGCTGACCGGGCGAGCTTCTCGTGAGCGGCGGTGCGTGATCCCGTCATGTCCCGGCTCACTTCGGAACGAAAATGCCGGTCAGATCTGCTTTCCGGATGGGCGTGTCCGGATTGGCCTGCGCGGTGCACATCAATTCGATCGAGGCGATGGCGGCGTCGACCATCTGGTCGTCCGGCGCCTCCTGACCGCTGCGCTCCTGTTCCAGGAACTTCGTGACGGTGGTTCGCTGCTTGTCCGCGTCCTGCTCGACGAACTCGTTGCACGGCGTGTCGCCGCCCTTGTTCACGGCTTTCTCGGCTTCCGCACAGCCTACCGCGAACACCGCGGTCGATGCCAGCGCCGCGACGGCGAAACTACGCATTCTCATCGGAACTCCTGTTTCGGGGCGGTTCAGAAACCGGCGAGGCCGGAGGCGAGATCATCGATGTCCAGCGCCTCCATCACCTGCTGACGCACGTCGGGGCACTGCTGGATGGTCGCGGTGTCGATGATGGTCTGATCGGCGATCACCGCGTCGTTGAGCCCTCCGTTGCGTATCGCCCAGTTGTGCACGGTGGCGTTGAAGCTGACCCGGCCGACGACCGCACCCTGCTCTTTCCAGTTGCCGACCTCCGCGCGCATCATGTCGCACAGCTGCGCGGCCGCGGCCGGTGTCACCTCGTCGGGATTCGGCACCTCGGCGCTGGTCGGTGACGGGATGGTCAGCGAGACGCTGCCCTCGGTGGGGGTGGCAGGCACCAGAGGGGTGTCGCCGTCGCCGCCGCATCCCGCGACGAGCGAACCGGCGATCACCAGTCCCGCCACCGCGATCGAGCTCCGGCCGAGCAGTCGAGTTCCGTTGAATGTCATCGTGTTTCCTTCCGCGCACCCCGTCGGTGAGGTGGTGCGATCAATGCCCGCGGTCGTCGTAGAGCGCGCCGCTCTGCTTCTTCTGGACGCGCTTGTGCTCGGCGAAGACCATGGCCGCGCCGACGACGATGCTCAGCACCGCGGCGATGCCCGCGACCACCGCCCAGCCCTCGTAGCCATAGCCCGCGGCGGTGAGCGTCAGCGCGACGAGGACGATGCCGAGGCCGACCAGGACGATTCCCGGCCAATTCTTGGTGTCCTCGATCGCCTCGCCCGCGTGGGTACGCGTGGTCCGATGGTGGTCTGGGAACTCACCTTTGGGCGATTTGTCGTGGTTCTCGGCACGCATAGCGGTCTCCTTCCGGTCCAACCCTCGGACGGGCGCCGTTCGACGGATACCCCGGAAATCACAAGGCAATCAGTCCGGCCGAGCGGCGTCAGCCGATGGACGTGCTGTGGCGATCGCCGACGAGAGTGCCGAACAGCCGATCCCAGGTGTGCAAGAACTCGGCGAGACCGAAATTGGCTTGGGCCCACTGCCGTGCCGCCTTGCCCGCCAATTCGGCGAACATCGGCTCGTGCACGAACTGGCGGACCGCCTCGGCGAGTATCGCGGGCTCGGTCGAGACCACCCCGGCCTCGGGCGGAATCGAGGCGGAGACCTCGGTGGTGCCGAGCGCCACGATCGGCATGCCGAGATACATCGCCTCCAGCACCGACATGCCCAGCGACATCCAGCGCGGCACATGCAGGAACACGCGGCGGCGGGCCAGCTCTTCGTGCAGCCGGTCCTGGGCGAGATCGCCCGCGCCTGCGATTCGATCGGCTGGACAGTGCAGCGCGTCGGCCAGCCGTTCGGTGCCGGAACCGTAGACATCGATCGGCGCGGCGTCGGAGAGCGGCGCGAGCAGATCGGTGCCGGTGATCCGGCAGCGGCGCACCGGATCGTGGATGATCGTCGCCGCCCGTGGCAGTTCACCGGTGTACAGGTGGCCGGGATCGGGAATCCCGTAGGGGATCACCATGCTCGGGCACCGGCCGTTGTCCCACATCAGCCGGTTGAACTGGGTGACGTGCACCAGCGGGATGTCGGAGCGGCCCGCGAGCGGATGCCTGGTCAGCGCCGCGTGCTGGTGCGGAGTGTTGTGTTCGACGTACACCGCGGGCACGTCGGTGCCCGGCGCGCGGCCGAGCCATTCGTGCGCGAGATCGATTTCCCTCGGGCGTTGCAGAACAACGAGATCGATGTCGGTGTCGACCAGGTCGGCGGGTGCGATGTCGACCGCGTTCGCGGGCCAGGGACGACCGCACCGGCCACGCGCCCATTCACCGCGGCGTGCGTCATAGGGCACCAGATAGCGATGCCCGCCCTGGACGAATGCTGTCATCCAAGGGCTGTGCGCGTGCCACACCAGGACGTTCAGCGGTCCGGTCGCCCCGTTCGAAGTGATCGTCGGAGCTTCCATACGGCCCGTGTGCCCCAGCAGCCCCGCCCGAAACCTGGCCGCCTCGCCGCGCCGGGCGTATCAGGTGGTGACGGCCCGCTGCCTGGCCGGTTCCAGCTCGTAGATGGCGTAGGCCGCCCGGATCACCGGCTCGGCGACATTGCGCACCCTGATGCCGCCCGGTGTGGTTCCGCGCTCGGTGCCCGCGTGCGCGTGGCCGTGCAGCGCCAGATCCGCGCCGAACTCGTCGATCGGCTCGCCGAGCAGATAGGAACCGAGGAACGGGTAGATCTCTCTCGGCTCGCCGTGCAGGGTGTCGCTGACCGGAGAGTAGTGCGTCAGCACGATGGTGACGTCGGTGTCCAGCTCGGCCAGTGCGCCGCGCAGCGAATCGGCGAGTGCCACCGTGTGGCAGGCGAATTCGCGCATCACCCGCTCGCCGAAGACGCTGGCGCACTTGCCCGCGAACCCACCGCCGAAGCCCTTCGTGCCCGCCACCCCGAGGGTCTGCCCGTCGATCGACACGGTGGTCGAACTGCCCTCGAGCACGGTGATGCCGTAGTCGGTGAGCAGGGCGGTGATGTCGTCCTGGGCGTCGCTGTGGTGGTCGTGGTTGCCGAGCACGGCGATCACGGGCACGCCGAGGTCGGTGAACTCCGTCGCCACCACGCGCGCCTCGTCCAGCGTGCCGTGCCTGGTGAGGTCTCCGGCGAGCAGGAGCACGTCGGCGCGCAGGGGGAGTTCGCGGAGCACGGGTCGCAGCTGGCCGGAGGATTCGGCTCCCAGATGTACGTCGCCTACCGCGGCGATCCGCATGGCGTCAGCTCCCTTCCTGCGACGACAGGTGTTCGGTTCCGGTCGGCGCGGTGGGCACCGTGACGTGCACGTCGTTGTGGATGACCACGCCGGGCAGTTGCTCGCGCACCACCTTCTCCATCTGCTGTTTGCAATGGGCGCTCGTCACTTCGCCGTCGAGCACCACCACCTCGCCGCGGATGGTGACCTGTACACCGAGTTCGGCGGTGCGCGGGTCCTCGGCGAGTGCGCGGCGCAGACGGGCGACGAGATACTGGGGTTTCTCCATCGGCTCAGCTTTCTTCTCGAGCCCGATGCCCTGCGCCGGTCCAGCCCGCATCGGTGATGCCGAGGTCGTCGACCAGGCCGAGAAAGGCTCGGGCATATGGCGATTCCTTCGTCTGACTGCGCACCACGGCCCAATCGACCTGCTCGCGCAGATCCCGCGCGATGTGCAGCAGCGGGCTCAGATCCAAGCGGTGCGCGTCGAAGACGAGCAATTTGTCGATCATCAGATCGGTCGCGCTGATCACCGGCGCCACCGTGGGGCCGACCCGCATGACCGTCGCCCGGTCGAGCAACTCGTCGGTGACGTCCCGGCAGTTGGGCCGGTAGATGACATCGACGAGGGTGTCGCCGTCATAGACCTTGGACAGCCAATCCTCGGGCGGCTCGCACACCCGCAGCCCCGCCTTGGCGAGCGCTTGGATGGCCTGCGAGATATCGGCCGGTTTCACGAACAGATCCACGTCGTGATCCGAGGTGGGACCGCCGCGGGCGTACACCGCGCAGCCGCCGGCCACCGCGAACCTGATCTCCGCCTCGTGCAGGGTGTTCGCGGCGCGGGTCAGCGCGTGCAGCAGTTCGTCCATGGTGGCGACCATGTTGCGGTGGTACCCGGCCGATACCCGGTTAATCAGGGGCTGAGCGGGTATGCGATGGCGTGCAGCGGGTCGGGAGACGACCGTGAGGGTACCGATGCGGAAGGGGTGGTGAGATGCCGAAGACCACCCGGCGCGGCGACACGAAGAAGTCCGGGCTGCCGAGGGGGCATCGCCGGAAGACCGCCCGTGCCCGACGATGACGACACCTCGGATCGTGCGGGTCGACACCACGACGAGGGCAGGGACGAAACCGAGCTCGAACGACTGGACCGCAACTGGGCCAGCCTGATCCAGGAGTTGCGCGTCGTGCAGACCGGTGTGCAGTTCCTCATCGGCGCGTTGCTGCTGCTGCCGTTCCAAGCCGGGTTCGCGGCGTTGTCGCACCAGATGCGGGTGCTCTATCTGGTGACCGTCTGCGCGGCGTTCGGCGCGACGGTGTTCCTCGTGGCACCGGTTTCCTGGCATCGCATTCTGTTCCGCAGGCATCGGCTCGGCAATGTCGTCGCGGCCGCGCACCAGTGCGCCATGGCGGGGGTTGCGCTGCTCGGCGTCGCACTGATAGGAGCGTTGATCCTCGTGGTCGACGTCGTTGCGGGCACCACCGCGGCGGTGGTCGCGGGCGTCGTCACCGCGGCGCTGTTCGTCCTTACGTGGTTCATCGCGCCGTGGCGGTGGCGCGCCCGGAGCCGGCCGCACCCGTGACGACCGCGGCACGCGCGGGCGCGGCGCGGCGGTAGGCCGCCATCGTGGCTGCGGCCACGCGATCCCAGGAGTAGCGGCTGCGCGCCCGTTGCCAGCCCGCCGCACCCCAGGTTTCGCGCAGCGTCTCGTCCTCGAGCAGCGGGCGCACCGCGCGGGCAACGGCCTCGGGTTCGGCCGGGGCGACGAACCTGCCGGTGACGCCGTCGACCACCGTGTCGAGCATCCCGCCGACCGCGGTCGTCACCACCGGCTTGCGACAGGCCATCGCCTCCAGGGGCACCAGGGCGAACGGCTCGTACCACGGCGTGCACAGCACCACGTCGGCCGAGCGGTAGAGCCGGGGCATGGCGCTGTGCGACACCTGGCCGAGCAGCCGAACCCGTTCGTGCACACCACATTCCGTGGCGATCCGGCGCAGCCGCTTGAACTCGGCGTCGTCGTCCACGTCATCACCCACCGCACCGCCCGCGATCACCAGTTCGGTCTCGGGCAGGCCGGGCAACGCGCGCACCGCGAGGTCGAAACCCTTCCTGCGCACCAGTCGTCCGGCCGCGAAGAGCCGGTGACGCGCCTTGCGGGCGGCGGCGGCTCCCTCGGGACGGAATGCCGCGAGGTCGACGCCGCACGGCGCCACCGAGATACGGAAGCGCGGCACGCCCATCCTGACCAGTTCGATGGCCTCGTCGGCGCTGGTCGCCAGCACGTGCGCGGCCCTGGTGGCGATGAGCCGCTCGAATCGGATCCGCGAGCGCGGGCTGGTGTCGGCCAGCCCGTGGTGGCGGCGCTCGACGGTGCCGAGCGCGTGGAAGGTCACCACCACCGGGATGTCGTGCGCCCTGGCCGCCAGTTCGGCGGCGAGCGCGGAGATCCAGAAGTGCGCGTGCACCAGATCGGGGGTGTCGCGCGCCCAGTGCTTGCGCAGGAAGGTGCCGAATTCGCCGAGGTGGGGCAGCGTCCGGTCGCCGCTGAGCGGCCGCGGCGGTCCGGCGGGGACGTGCACGACGCGGTATCCGTCCCTGGTCGTCACCTCGGTCCTGATGTGCGGGTCGTCGCGCCGGGTGTACACCGTGACCCGGTGCCCGGCGCGGGTCAGTGCCGCCGAGAGTGCCGCGACGTGCACTTGTTGACCGCCCGCGCCGCCGCCGGGATCCGCGAGCGGACTGACGTGTTCGGAAACCAGGGCGATCTTCACGGCTGCTCCGTTCGGTGCGAGGACGGGCGCACGACGTCACCCGGCGCGACCACGGACCGGGCGTGCCGTCGGCGATATGTGCGAGATATGCCCGCCCGAGCGGCCCGCAAACGGAGCGTCGCGCGCTTTCGGTGCAGGGCGGCGGCCGCGAAAGGCTCGATGAGCTCGGTTTACCCGCATCGAATGCGGGCAGTCGGCGGGACGAGAGGGATCGACAGCAGGGCAGGAGGAGACCAGTGGACGAGCGATCGGGCAACGGCGCGGGCAGATCCGGCGCCGATCCCAAGCAGCGACAGCTCGACGCACACCGGGTCGACCGGGAGCGCGGTTATCTGACGACCCAGCAGGGCGTGCGCGTCGAGAGCACCGACGACGCGCTGGCCGCCGGGGACCGCGGCCCCACCCTGATGGACGATTTCCACGCGCGGGAGAAGATCACCCACTTCGATCACGAGCGCATCCCCGAGCGCGTGGTGCACGCCCGCGGCGCGGGCGCCTACGGACACTTCCAGCCCTACGACAACGCGCTGTCCGACGTCACGACGGCCACGTTCCTCACCGACCCCCGCGTGCGCACCCCTGTCTTCGTTCGGTTCTCCACCGTCGCCGGATCCCGCGGCTCCGCCGACACGGTGCGCGACGTGCGCGGTTTCGCCACGAAATTCTATACCGCGCAGGGCAATTACGATCTGGTCGGGAACAACTTCCCGGTGTTCTTCATCCAGGACGGCATCAAGTTCCCCGATTTCGTGCACGCGGTGAAACCCGAACCGCACAACGAAATTCCGCAGGCCGCCTCGGCGCACGACACCCTGTGGGACTTCGTCTCGCTGCAACCCGAGACGCTGCACGCCATCATGTGGCTGATGTCGGACCGGGCGTTGCCGCGCAGCTACCGGATGATGCAGGGCTTCGGTGTGCACACCTTCCGCTTGGTCGACGCGCGCGGCAAGGGCACCTTCGTCAAGTTCCACTGGAAGCCGCTGCTCGGCGTGCACTCCCTGGTGTGGGACGAATGTCAGCAGATCGCCGGACGCGACCCCGATTTCAACCGCCGCGATCTCTGGGATTGCATCGAGGCAGGCCAGTATCCCGAATGGGAGCTCGGCGTCCAGCTGGTGCCCGAGGAGCGCGAATTCGACTTCGATTTCGACCTGCTCGACGCGACCAAGCTCATTCCCGAGGAGCAGGTCCCGGTCCGGCCGGTCGGGCGGATGGTGCTCGACCGCAATCCGGACAACTTCTTCGCCGAGACCGAACAGGTCGCCTTCCACACCGCGAACCTGGTGCCCGGCATCGACTTCACCAACGACCCCCTGCTCCAGCTGCGCAATTTCTCCTACTTGGACACCCAGCTGATCCGGCTCGGCGGTCCCAATTTCGCCCAGCTGCCGATCAACCGGCCGGTGGCCGAGGTCCGCAATCACCAGCAGGACGGCTACGGCCAGCACGCGATCCCAGGGGGCCAGGCGGCCTACACCAAGAACAGCATCGGCGGCGGCTGCCCGTTCCTGGCCGATTCCGGTGCGTTCCAGCATTACCCGCAACAGATCGACGGTCAGGCGCTGCGCAAACGCGCGGAGAGCTTCAAGGAGCACTACCGGCAGCCGAGGATGTTCTGGCGGAGCATGTCACCGCCCGAGGCCGAACACATCATCGACGCGTTCGCCTTCGAACTGGGCAAAGTCGGGCGACCGGAGATCCGCGAACGGGTCATGGAGCATCTGGTCCGCATCGACTCCGCGCTGGCGGTGCGGGTGGCGGGCAAGCTGGGCGTCTCCGCCCCCGCGCTCGACGTCGACACCACCGACGCATTCGTCTCACCGGCGCTGTCCCAGGCCAACACCGCGATGGACACGATCCAGACCCGCAAGATCGCGGTACTCGCCGCCGACGGCGTCGACGCGGCCGGGGTGCGGGCGCTGCGCACGGCGCTGACCGAACGCGGCGCGATCGTCGAGGTGCTCGGCCTGCACGGTGGCGCGATCAGGGGTGACGGATCCGACGGCGATCAGCTCGCCGTCGATCGGGCGCTGGTCACCGCCGCCTCCGTGCTCTACGACGGCGTCGTCGTCGCGGGTGGCTCCGCGGCGGCGGAGACGTTGGCGCGCAACGGTTCCGCGGTGCATTTCGTGCTGGAGGCGTTCAAGCACGCGAAGGCCGTCGCGGCCTTCGGCGCGGGCGTCTCGGTGCTGCGCATCTCCGGGATCGTCCCCGACGCGCCGACAGATCGCGATCTCGGCATCGAACACGGGGTGATCACCACCGAGTCGAGCGGCGGCGCGCTGCCGGGCGACTTCGTCGACACGTTCGCCGACGTGCTGGCCAGGCATCGCAGCTGGCGTCGCGCGACCACCGCCGTACCGGCCTGAGAAGAGGGGCCGATAGTCCTCGGCGAGGCCGATCTGCTCGCCGCGTGCCCGGCGAAGACGGATACTTTTCCTGTGACGGAGAGTGGGTCGATGCCGCCCGGCGACGCGTTCGTGCTGAACCGGGTGATCGGTATGGGAACGCCGCAGAATGTCGGCAGTTTCCGGTTCTGGTTCGCGGACGAGCGGTGGGAGTGGTCGGACGAGGTTGCCGTGATGCACGGGTACTCGCCGGGAACGGTGCGCCCGACGACGGAATTGTTGCTCTCCCACAAGCACCCCGACGATCGCGATCAAGTCGCCACGCGGCTGGCGAAGTCCATCGAGACCGCCGAACCGTTCTCCAGCAGGCACCGGATCATCGACACGAAGGGGGTCGTGCACCACATCATCGTGGTGGCCGACCGGATGGCCGACGAATCCGGCGAGGTGGTCGGCACCGCGGGCTACTACGTCGATGTCACCGAAACACTCGAGGAGCATCGACAGGAGACGCTGGACGACACGCTGCCGGAGCTGTACGAGGCGCGCGCGGTCATCGAACAGGCCAAGGGCGCGTTGATGCTGGTTTACGGCGTCAGCGCGGAACAGGCGTTTCGCGTGCTGAGCTGGCGTTCCCAGGAAACCAACGTGAAGCTGCGTGCGCTGGCCGCCCAATTGATCGCCGAGATGAGCACCGTGACGCAGGCCGCCGTGGGCGTTCGCACGGAATTCGATCACCTGTTGCTCACCGCGCACGAGCGGGTGCGGCGGTAGGGTTGGAACCCACGTCGGCGATGACCGGCGTTTCAGTTCGTGTCCGACGGGTAAGTGCAACGATGAGGGACGCCGCGGTCGCCCGATCACCAGGGCTGGCGATTGTTGCGCGGTAGCCTGACGGATCGGCCGCGCGAAACAAGGTGGTGATGGGTGATGGGGGAGTGGACCTCGCAGTCCTCGACGGAAACGACGACCATAGGTGTTCGCGTGCCCGCGCGGCTCGAGCAGCTGACGATGCTGCGCGCCCTCGCCGAAACCGTGGCTCTCATCGCGGATTTCGCCATCGACGAGGTCACCGACATCCGCCTCGCGCTCGACGAGGTCGCCACCGTGCTGATCTTGGACGCGGTGCCGGGCTCGGACATCGACTGCGCGTTCACTTACGACGAGAATCGCATGTTCGTGCACGTGTCATCGATCGTGACGACCGACTCGATAGTGGAGCAGGCCGGTTTCGGATGGCACATCGTACGGACCCTCACCGAATCCATCGCCGCGCAGCAGGAGCCCTACGACGGGGAGCTGTCGGGTTATCGGACGGTTGTCGACTTCGCCTGGGTGCGAGGGGGCGCCGATGGCGGGTGAATCGAGGTCGGCGGGCGACAGCTACGACAATATCGAGCCGCTCTTCGAGAAGATCGATGCACTCGCCCCGGGCGACCCCCGCCGCGTCGCCCTCCGGGAAGAGCTGATCGGACGCTGCCTGCCGCTGGCCGAGCACATCGCGCGCAAGTTCTCCGGGCGCGGCGAGGTCTTCGACGATCTGCTCCAAGTCGCGCGGCTCGGGCTGGTGCAGGCCGCCGACAGGTTCGACGTCAGCCGCGGCTCGTCCTTCCTCGCCTTCGCGGTGCCGACCATCATGGGCGAGGTCCGCAGGCATTTCCGCGACAACACGTGGGCCGTTCGGGTGCCGCGGCGAACCAAGGAGATCCAGCTCAGCATCGGCGCGACGGTGGAAGCGCTGTCGCAGCGGCTCGGCCGGATGCCGCGCGCCCGCGAGATCGCCGACGAGCTCGGCGTCGACCTCGTGGAGGTCACCCAGGCGCTGATCGCTGGCAACGCGTACCAATCGTCGTCCATCGACGCCGTCGCGGGCGACGACATCGACAGCGCGCCGCTGCCGCTGTTGGAAAGTCTCGGCGCCGAGGAGCCCTCCTACCACCTGGTGGAGGACTTCATGGCGGTCAAGCCGCTCATCTCCGAGCTGCCCGATCGTGAGCGGCAGGTGCTGATCATGCGGTTCTTCGAGGGCAAGACCCAGACGCAGATCGCCGACGTGCTCGGCGTCTCGCAGATGCACGTTTCCCGGATTCTCGCCAAGACCCTGCGCTGGCTGCGCGAGGAGGCGCTGCGCGACTGACGCGCGTCCTCACTGCGGATTCGGCGGTGCGGGCGCCGGATCGGGCCCCGGTATGGGGCGCCCCGGCCCCGGCTCGGGCGGGGGAGCGGGTTCGCGCGGGTCCGGGCCGGGCGGCGGCGTCGGCCGGTCGGGTTCCGGCGGAAACGGGTGTCCCGGCTCCGGTTCGGACGGCAGCGGGGAAGGTCCTGGCTCGGGCGGGAACGGCGGCGGAAACGGGTGCGGAGCCGGATCTGGGTTCGGAATCGGCTCCGGCTCGGGCGGCGTCGGCACCGGGTCGGGCTGCGGATTCGGGGGTATGGGATCGGGTATCGGCTGTGGCGTGTGGTCGTCCATGCGGCATCTCCTGGGTGGTGCCCTGACCCGCACCGTCGCGAACCTCGGCGGCGAAGGCCGATCATCCAGCGGATACCCACCGCACACCGGACGAATCGGTTGCGGCATACGCCTCACTCCCGTTTGCCGACGTTCCGGTTCGGGTACGTGGTGAGACAACCGGACAACGAGATACGAGGGCGCAGAGGGAGTCGTCATGGACTATCAGCGACGACCCGCCATCCGGGCTCCGCACGCCGGACCGGGGCATTCGAGGTCGCTGCAGCAGGCACAGGAGATCACGTCGCCGACCCAGCGCCCGGACCGAGCGGGCCGTACCCTGGTCACGCGCAACCACGAGGTGATCAGGCGGTGGGCCGAGCAGCGCGGCGCTCGCCCCGCCACCATGCCGGGCAGCGAGTACAACGGCCGTCTCGGCGTGCTGCGCTTCGACTTTCCCGGCTACGGCGGCGCGGTGCTGCGCCCCGTCGGCTGGGACGAATGGTTCGCGACCTTCGACGACCGGCGGCTGCGCTTCCTGTACCAGGAGCAGCGGGCCGACGGCTCACCGAGCAATTTCAACCGGCTGGAGCGTTCGCGCCACGAGGACGGTTGACCCGTTTCGGCGGCTCGCCAGCGGAAACCCCTCGAGCATGACCGAACTTTCCGGCGGAGAGCCGCTCGACGACACGTCGTGGACCGACGAGATCCCGTCCACGACCGAACAGCTCGACGAGGACGAACTCGACGCCGATCCGCTCGAGGCGGCGATGGACCCGCCCGACGCGTGGTCGGCCGCCGAACGCTACGCCGAACCGCCCGCCGTGCTGCGCGCGGGCGAGTCGATCGGCCGGCGTCTCGACGCCGAGGAACCGGACGTCGTCCCGGACGAGCCTCCGCTCACCACGGGTCCGGACGAGTCCTGACCGGAGCGAGCCGAGGAATCGGCGCGGGCCACAGTGCCGCGCCGATCATCGGACTGCCGGTTTCCGATCGAGAGTGCCTGTCCCCGAACGAATTCCAGTTGGTCGAAACGCGCGGGTCAATCGTCGGCGGCGGGCGCGGGCAGGAAGCGGGGGAGCACCACCGAACCCGCGGTCGCCGCGGCAGCGGTCGTCGCGGCGATGGTCCAGCCGACCGGGCCCAGCGGGGTGCAGCCGAAGTAGTTGCACACCCCCGGCGTCATGACCACCGCGGCGAGCACCGCGCCGCTGGCCGCGGTGGTGACCCAGACCAGCGGGCTGTCGTGGCCGGAGAGCAGGGTCTGTCCGAGCTGGGTACCGATCAGCGCGACCAAGCCGATGGTGGCGGCGCGCCGGTGCGAGCCGGTGTAGCGGCCGATCGTCCACGCGGCCGCCGCGCCTGCGGCGGTGGCGATGCCGCGCACCGCGATGGTGTGCGTGAGTTCCGACCCGAGTCGCGCGGGCGGGATGTCGGAGAGCTGACGCGCCCGCTGCTCGGGATCGGCGGCGTTCTGCTCCTCGCGGTCGGGGGACAGGGCGAGCGCCAGCGCGGGGAACATGTCGGTGAGCATGTTCACCAAGAGGAACTGGCGGGTGCCGAGCGGGGCGTGACCGCTCACGGCCGTGCCGTACAGCGTGAAGGCGACCTCGCCCGCGTTCCCGCCGACCAGCACGCCGACGGCGTCGTTGATCCGCTGCCACATGCCGCGCCCCTCCACCAGGGCGTGCAGCAGCGCGGTCGGGTCGGGGTCGGTGAGAACCAGATCGGCGGCGTTGCGGGCGGCCGCGGAACCGTGTGCGGCCACACCGATTCCGACGTCCGCGCTGCGGATCGCGGCCGCGTCGTTGCTGCCGTCGCCGGTCATGCCGACGACGTGCCCGCCGCGGCGCAGCGCGGCGACGATGCGCACCTTCTGTTCCGGAGCGACCCTGGCGAACACCGAGGTCTTCTCGATCAGCTTGGTCTGCGCGCTGTCGTCGAGCCGGTCCAGATCCGCGCCGGTGGCCACCGACTCCGCGTCGATGCCCAGCTGCCGCGCGACGGCCGCGGCGGTCACCGGGTGATCGCCGGTGATCATGCGGATGCCGATCCCGTTCTCGCGCAAGGCATTCACCAGCGGCAGCGTCTGCGGACGCGGTGTATCGGCCAATCCGAGGAAGCCGAGCAGGGTGAGTTCGTCGACCGCCTCCTCGACATCCTCCGGCTCCTCGTCCAAATCCCGGCGGGCCACCACCAGCACCCGCAGACCCTGTTCGGCCAGATCCCGCACGACTGCCTGCGCGTGTTCGCGCTGTTCGTCGGTGAGCGGCTGCTTGTCCTGTTCGCCCGTGCGCACCTTGGCGCAGCGCGGGAGCACCACCTCGGGGGCGCCCTTGACCACCAGGCGCAGCCTGCGGGTGGTGTGGCCGAGCGCGGCGGCGTAGCCGCGGTTGGACTCGAACGGAATTTCCTCGATCGGATCCCATTCGTGCGCGTCGTCGCCGAGCACGTCGGCGGCATCGACGACCGCGCGGTCCGTGGCGTGCAGCACCGGACCTTCGTCCTGGTCGGGGCAGGCGCGCGCGGCGGCACGCAGCAGACGGCGCGCGGCGTCGGAATCAGCGTCGGGCTGCCACTGGTCGTGCAGGTCGGCGAGAGTGGTCAGCCGCAACCGGCCTTCGGTGAGTGTCCCGGTCTTGTCGAAGCACAGGGTGTCGACCCGGCCGAGCGCCTCGACGGTACGACTGGCCCGCACCAGGACGCCGTGCTTGGAGAGCCTGCGCGCGGCCGCCAGCTGTGCGACGGTGGCGACCAGCGGCAGGCCTTCCGGCACCGCCGCGACGGCCACACCGACGCCGTCGGCGATCGCGGTGCGCAGCGGTTGTCCACGCAAGCCGCCCAGCGCCGTCACCGCGCCGCCGCCGGTCAAGGTGAGGGGCAGCACACGATCGGTCAACCGCCGCAATTGCGCTTGGACGCCGCCCTTTTCGGGCGGCGCCGCGCCCGCGGTCGCGCGGCCCGCCTGGGTGTCGGCCCCGACGGCGACCACGACGGCGCAGGCCGCGCCGCTCACCACGGTGCTGCCCTCGAAGACCATGCACGCCCGGTCGCCGAGCTCGGCGCCCGGCGTCGCGGCCAGCTGCTTCTCCACGGTCACCGATTCGCCGGTCAATCCCGATTCGTCCATCTCGAGATCGTCGAGCCACAGCAGCCGCGCGTCGGCGGGCACGATATCGCCCGCCCGCAGCGCGACGACATCACCGAGCGCGAGGCGGTACGCGGGGACAACACTTTCGTCGGCGCGGTCCGTATCCGGTTCGGCGCCGCCGTCGTCGATCACGGCGCGGTCCAGCAGCCGGGCGGTCACCTGTTCGTCGGCCATCAGCCGGTGCAGGGCGTTCTCGGCCTTCTGGCGCTGCCGCGCGGAGACGAGCGCGTTGACGGTCAGCACCGAGGAGAGCAGGACGGCGTCGGACGGCGAGCCGAGGATGGCGGTGGCGACCGCGCCGACACCGAGGATCGGGGTGAGCGGGTCGGCCAGCTCGCGGCGAAGCTGCCCGGCGAACGAGACCAGCCCTGCCAACGGCGCCAGGATCGCCGGGGCGCGAGAGGCTTCGGCAGCTCGCTCGGCCAGGGCCGGTGGTCGCGGCAGCCGGGAGAGGACCTCATCGGATTCCAGCGCGTGCCAGGGCAGCAGCGGAGCCAAGGTGCCAGGCGGTTCGGCGCGCACGGCCCGCCAGCCCGCGACAGCGCCGTTGAGCAGGCCGACGCAGTGCGCGGTGACCATCGGCGAGTAGCGGCCGCGCCGGGCGGGTCCGGTCGCCAGCAGCAGTCCACCGAGTGCGCAGGCCGAGAGGGCCAACGCCCGGCCGCGTTCGCTGGCCTGCCTGGCCGGGGCGACGGCGGCGAGCACCCGTTGGGCCTGGGTCAGATCGCGGCAGAGCAGGTCCGCGCTCCACGGTGGACGCATCGACCCCCAGTCCCCGCCGCACAGGCCGATCGCGACGTCGGCCCAGGCCAGCGCCTTGTGCGCGCGGGGGCTCAGCACCGCGACGACGTGACCGTCCTGCTGCGCGCCGTGCACCAGCTTGCTCATCGACACCCCGGCCGAGGCGAATTCGTCGGCGAGGGAACGCAACTCGGCGACGTCCTCGCCGCCGACCAGGGTCACCCGCAGACCCGCGCTCCGTGCCGCGCCGAGCACGGCGTGGGCGCGGCGGTCCAGCTCGCGACCGATCAGGACCCGGCCCACCGGCCGGTCGCCGTCGCGCAATTCGCGCCAGACCGGGCGTAGGGTGGCGCCGCGGTCCGGCAGCCCGCTCGTGGGGTGCACCAAGCGCAAGCCGTGCGTATCTTGCTGCTGTGCTTGGTCTTTCGTGCCAGGGGCTCCCTCGTCCTTCCCCGGGCGGAGCAGACGCTGGGCCGCACTCCACACGTGGGCCGCAGCCCGCTGTTCGTTTGCTTTCACCCGCTCGCCCAGGTCGTCCTTCGCGGGGCCGGACCCGTTGCCCGACACTCGGCGCGCCGCGTCCTCCGACGTGGCAGGCGGCTCGGCGCCGTCGCGGGTGGCCCCGTCGGCGCCGTCCGTGCCGGCCGACGCCCGGCCCGGCCGGTGTCGCCGGTGCGGGTCTCGCCACCGCGGATCGATGGCCTCGGCGGCCAGCACCAGACGGCCTGGGGTCAGCAAGGATTCGCCGTCGACTATGAGCGCGCTGAGGCGGTCCAGCCGTCGCCAGACGACCGGTTCCAGGGTGAGTACGCCCGCGCGCGACAGGGTCGTCGAGACGGCGGCGGCGTAGGCCTCCCTGGTCGCGCGGGCGGCTTTGGGCGCGCCTAGTTCGAGCGCCTCCGCCGCGGCGCTTCCGCTCCGTGACGCGCCGAACGCCGCGGCGCTCAGCAACGCGGCGGCCGAGGTCTCGTCGCCGACCCGCTCCACGGGTCCGTGCGGCAGATCGGCGGGCCTGGTGTGCGGGGGCAGCGGCTCGTCGACGGAGAGCGCCGTGTGCGTGGTGAGCTCGCACTCCCAGCTGTGCCACTGGGCGCGCCGCGCGACGACTTCGGTGAGCACCATCGTGCGCTGCACGGTGTCGGCGAACAGGTTCGCCATGCCTTCGGCCGGCGCGTTGCCGAGTGCGTTGCCGAACGCCGTCGCGGTGCTCAGCACCAGATCCGTTCTGGGACGGCCCAATCGATCCTCCAGCATGCGCCGCAATCGCGGCTGGGAGTCGGTGAACGCGGCGATCGAACGCAGCGCCCGCACCGGCGGCCGGATCGGCAGCAGCCACGCGGCGCTCGCGACGGCCATCGCGCACAGATCTCCGGCGACCTGAATTCCGGCGACCAGCAATGGTTCTCGATCCGCGGGAAACTCCTCGCGGCGGCTCCACTCGCGGTCGGCGACCTCGGCGTCACGCTCGGTTCGCTCGACCTCGGCGAGCAGCGCGGGTAGGTCCGCCGCGCCGTGCGCGAGCGCCGCGACGACCCGTCCGGTGACCGCGTTGACCTCCCACCAGCGCACCGCGCGCAGGCGATCGAGTCGCTTGCCGAGCGCCCGCGTGATGGCCGGGTTGTCTTCGTCGGTGAGCCCGCGCACCTCGACGGTCGCGCGGTCCTCGCTCACCGCGATCCGCCGCTGGGTCCGTCCGGCGTGCGGATCGACGAGGTCGGCCAGATCGTCGCGCAGGTGGCCCGCCGCGTCGGGGAGCACCAGTTCGGCGCCCGCGACGGCGGCACGCACGCCCGTCTCGGCGACGCGGACCGGCACGGCGGCGACCTTCATCCCGGTGTCGAACGCCAACCCGGCTCCGGACCGCGCGACATCGACCGCTGTGCCCGCGACGGCGGAGACCAGCGGGTTGAAGACGACTCCTCGCACCGATAAGCCCATATCGGTCAGCTACCCGGCAGGGCACCCGGCAAACAGCTACCGAAGGCCCTTCCGGCGCTGCTCCGGGCGGTTTTGCCGCGCGCATTCGGCGGCCACCACCCGGGCGGCCGACTGTGTCGTAGATCACCGCCGACTTGCGATCGCCGCGCCCACCGGCAAGGGTGGAAAACCGGACGCACACCAGAAGCCCGGCAATCCGGACACGGAAAGGGAGCCGCAGATGCGTGGAACGGTGACGACGCTGTCGACACTGACTGTGGCCGCCGCGCGGACCCGGGCGACACCGTCGGTGTTGGCGAGCTCACCTCGCCGACCTGGATGCGCGTAATGGTCAGGTAAGACCAGCTCACGGCGGTCTTCGCGACCGTCAGGAGCGGCCCCCGCCGGCTACCCGATGTTTACCGAGCGGTCGCTACGGGTATTTGGGTGGTCGGCAAGCTGCTCGAAGCGGACTGTCGCGTCGTTGGGCATGCGATTTCCGCATCACGCCGCGCTTCCGCCTGTCTGCAAGGGATGAGGTCTTGAGCGCGAACCTGATGATCGTGGACGACGACGACCAGATCCGCGGGGCACTGCGGATAGCCATGGAGGACGAGGGGTACGACGTCGCCGAGGCGCACGAAGCCGAGGACGCGCTGACCCACCTGCGCAGCAACGGCGCCCCCGACGTGATGATCGTCGAGCTGATGCTCGGGGACATGGACGGATTCGATTGCATCCGGGAGATCCGCCGCGACCACGACGTGCCGATCATCGTGATCAGCTCGCGCGACGACACCCACGACGTGGTCGCCGCGCTCGAAGCGGGCGCCGACGACTTCGTCACCAAACCTTTCGAAATCAAGGAAATCTCCGCCCGCATGCGCGCATTGCGCCGCAGGGCGCGGCTGGCCGCCGAACGCGACGCGCCGCGCGAAACGGTGCTCGACGCATATCCGGCCGCGCCTCTGGTGCTCGACCGCGACGGCGGGGCGGTGCGCCGGGGCGACGAGGAAATTCGCTTGACCATCACCGAGTTTCGGCTCCTCTGCGAACTCGCGGAATCGCCGGGGCGTGTGCTCAGCCGCACACTGCTACTCGAACGTGTTTGGGACGACGGATTTTTCGGCGACGAACGCATTGTAGACGTCCATATGCGCCGGCTGCGCACCAAGATCGAACGCGATCCTTCCGATCCCTGCGTCGTGGTGACTGTGCGCGGTCTCGGATATCGCCTCGACGTGCAACGCTGATCACATTTTGTTTGGCCTCGTGATCTGTTCGTAATACAACCGCAAAGAGATCGACCACTTCAGCTCAAAGTTGGTTCGTAAGCCTGGATGAGTACTGCAGACCCGACCTGGGAGTTGTATGTCACTGCCAACCTTGTCCACGGAAACGATCGATCGCGCCGGCCTCGCGCCGGCATGGCGCAGATCCGACCGAATCGGTGCTCCGCTCCTGCGCGCGCCACAGCTGGGTGACGCCGCCCAGATCTGGCGAATCGCAAAGGATTCGCACGTGCTCGACACCAACTCGAGCTACGCGTACCTGCTGTGGTGTCGGGACTTCCCCGGAACCACGGTGGTCGCCGAGGTGGACGGCAGAGTCGTCGGCTTCGTCATCGGCTACCTGCGCCCGCAGGCGCCGGACACCGTATTCGTTTGGCAGGTGGCGGTTTCGCACAGCGAGCGCGGCCGGGGCACCGGTAGCGCGCTGATCGAGCGACTGCTCGACACCGTCGCCCCGCACGGGGTCACCGCGCTGGAAACCACCATCTCGCCGGACAATCCGGCCTCGGTCGCGATGTTCGCGGCAGTGGCCCGTCGCCGTGGCGCGCGAATGACCAAGCGCCCCTTGTTCGATCCTGGCGTCTTCCCCGACAACCACGCCGCGGAAGACCTCTATCGCATCGTGCCGACCGCACAGCGAAAGCCCGAGAAGGAGCTTCGATGATCACCGCCGAAACCACCGTCTTCGAGTCCCTGGAGTCGAATGTGCGCGGCTACTGCCGCGCCTGGCCCACCGTGTTCACCACCGCGAAGGGCGCCTGGCTGCGCGACGAGGACGGCAAGGACTACCTCGACTTCTTCGCAGGCGCAGGCGCGTTGAACTACGGCCACAACAACCCGATCCTCAAGCAGCCGCTGCTGGACTACATCGCCGGTGACGGCATCACCCACGGCCTGGACATGTCCACCGCGGCCAAGCGCAAACTGCTGGAGACCCTCCGCGACACCGTCTTCGCTCCCCGCGACCTGGACTACAAGGTGCAGTTCCCCGGGCCGACCGGCGCCAATGCCGTCGAGGCCGCGCTCAAGCTGGCCCGCAAGGTGACCGGCAGGGAGACCATCCTCAGCTTCACCAACGCCTTCCACGGCATGACCCTCGGCGCGCTGTCGGTGACCGGCAACGCCGCCAAGCGCGCGGGCGCGGGCGTGCCGCTGGTGCACGCGGCGCACATGCCCTACGACGGCTACTTCGACAACACCACCGCCGACTTCCAGTGGATGGAGCGGGTACTCGACGACTCGTCCTCGGGCTTCGACCGTCCCGCCGCGGTCATCGTGGAGACGGTGCAGGGCGAGGGCGGCGTGAATGTCGCTCGCGCGGAATGGCTTCGGCACCTCGCCAAGCTGTGCGAGGAGCGCGAGATCCTGCTGATCGTCGACGACGTGCAAATGGGCTGCGGCCGGACCGGTCCGTTCTTCTCCTTCGAGGTCGCCGGGATCACCCCCGACATCGTGACGCTGTCCAAGTCGATCGGCGGCTACGGATTGCCCATGGCGCTGGTGCTTTTCAAGTCCGAGCTGGACCAGTGGGCGCCCGGCGAGCACAACGGCACCTTCCGCGGCAACAACCCCGCCTTCGTCACCGCGCAGACCGCGCTGCAGCACTACTGGTCCGACGACACGCTGGAGAACGCGACACAGGCCAAGGGCACCCGCATCGCGCACGCGCTCGGCGAGGTCGCCGATCACTTCCCCGGCCTGTCGACCCGCGGCCGCGGCCTGGTGCACGGCATCGCCTTCGACGACCCGTCGCAGGCGGGCAAGGTCTGCCAGGTGGCCTTCGAACGCGGCCTGCTGGTGGAGACCTCCGGTTCGACCGACGAGGTGGTGAAGCTGTTGCCGCCGTTGACGATCACCGACGAGGAACTCGACTACGGTCTGCAGCTGCTCACCGGCGCCATCGACACGGTGTGCACCGGTTGGGGCCGTCTGCACCACCGCGGCCCGGCCGAGGGAGGTGAGCTGCGGTGATCGTGCGCAGCACCGCGGGGATCACCGGCACCGACCGCGACGTCGCGGGCACCGGCTGGCGCAGCAAGCGGATCGTGCTCGGCGGCGACGGTGTCGGCTTCTCCTTCCACGAGACCACCATCGAGGAAGGGACCGTGCACGAGTTCCACTACCGCCACCACGTGGAAGCGGTGTGGTTGATCGAGGGCGAGGGCACACTCACGGACTTGGACAACGACGTCACCTACGAGCTCGCCCCCGGATCCATGTACCTGCTCGACGGGCACGAACGCCATCGTCTCGAGGTGCGCAGCGCCATGCGGATGATGTGCGTGTTCAACCCGCCGGTCACCGGGCAGGAGGTTCACGACAGCAACGGCGTCTACCCGCTTGTCGCGGCGCCGGTCGGCTGAGAGGAGCGGCGAGAAGTGTTACCACAGACCATCGAGCGCGACGAGGTCGAGCGCATCGATCGGTATCCCACCCGCACCGGGGCGCGCACCGCGCACATCGAACGACCCGATCCGACGGTGTGGGGCAGGATCGAGTCCGAGGAGCTGACCACCTTCGACCGCGACGGCTTCGCGGTCGTCGAGGATCTGCTCGGCCCCGACGAGGTGGCGTTGTTCGGCGCCGAGATCAGCAGGCTCGCCGCTGATCCGGCGCTGGCCGAGGACGACCGGCTCATCGTCGAGAAGGCCTCCCGGCGGGTCAGGTCCATCTTCGAGGTGCACAAGCTCAGCGGCGCGGTCGCCGATCTGGTGCGCGAATCGCGGGTGGCCGGATTGGCCAGGCAGGTGCTGGGTTCGGAGGTCTACCTGCACCAAACCCGGATCAACTACATGCCGGGCTTTCGCGGCACGGGCTTCTACTGGCACTCGGATTTCGAGACCTGGCACGCCGAGGACGGGATGCCGAGCCCGCGCGCGGTGAGCCTGTCCATCGCGTTGACCGACAACCACCCGGTCAACGGGAGCCTGATGGTGATGCCGGGCTCGCACCGCACCTTCGTGCCGTGCCACGGCAGCACGCCCGCCGAGCACTATCGGGAGTCGTTGCAGGAGCAGGAGATCGGGGTGCCGAGCACCGACGACATCGCGACGCTGGCGAGCAAGTACGGCATCATGCAGTTCACCGGTCGGGCGGGGTCGGCGCTGCTGTTCGACTCGAACATCATGCACGGCTCGTCCAACAACATCACCCCCTTTCCTCGCTCGAACATCTTCCTGGTGTTCAACAGCGTGGAGAACGCCTTGGAGGAGCCGTTCGCCGCACCGGCGCGGCGACCCACCTACATCGGCAGCCGGGATTTCACGCCGGTGTAGGCGGACCTGTCGCCGCGCACTGCGTGATCCGGCACCACGCAGTGCGCGGCGCGGCACCGAGACGAGCCTCAGCCGTAGATGTTCATCGTGACCGTGAGGGTGGCGAGGCGGGTGTCCAGCCGGAGCTGGTGAACCCGTCGTTCGAGCGTCTCACGGTCCGCGGCAGGCAGCTTCGCCCACGCCTCGCCGAGTCGGGTCTGCGTTTCGGCGTCGATCTCGGCGAGGATGCGCAGCAGCGCGGGCCAGAGCCTGGCCTCGGTGACGATCGCGGGCAGCTCGACGAGCAGCGAGTCGTCCGATTCGAAAAGCCGCCTGCCCCAGCGCCGCGTCGCCTCGGCGTCGGTGCGCTCCAAGAGGTTCACCAGACCGCGCAGTGTCGAGGTTTCGGGCCGCTCGGCGACCTCGGCCACCAGCGCCGACATGACGGCGTGGTCGCCGGTGACCGGATTGGCGGCCAGTGTGTCCAGCGCCGAGGGGCCGAGATGCCCGATGAACGTGAGCAATTCGCGGATCGCGCCCGCCTCGACGGCGACCCGGACGATGTCGGCGTTCTGCTCGGCCGAGCCGACGTCGAAGAGGATGTCGCCGAGCGCGGCGATCACATCCTCGTCGCAGCGCGCGAACACCGACAGCGCGATCAACCGCAGCTCCGCGGAGCCGGACAAGACGGTGGCGGTCAGGCGCGGGATTCGTTGGGTGGGACCGTGCAACATGTGCCGGATGATGGCGCTGATGTTCGCGCCCGAATAGGCGTAGGCGGCCGACCGGATCATGCCCTCGTCGTCGGTGACCCCGGCTTCCACGGCGCGGATGAGAGTCGGTGTGGCATAGGCGAGGAACGGACCGGCGGTGACGTAGTCGCCGCGGCGCAGCAGCTCGTTGGTGATGGCGACGACCGGCCCTGGCGGCGCGACGTCGGCCAGCGCGCCGACCGTGCGCGGATCCACGTACGGCACGCAGTCCGCGGCGTAGGAGACGTCGAGCATGGCGAGTGCCTCGGCGGCTTTCTTCGGATGCTGGACGCCGACCGCGCCCGCGGCGCGCCCCGCCATCGTCGGCGGCACCACGCGCCGGACCAACGGCAGCGAGATGCTCAGCGGAATCACCGGAACCAGCATGGCGAGGCGCCGGAAGGTGGCCGCGTGTTCGTCGAAGATCCGGCTCGCGACGCGCTGTTGCAGTTCGTGTAGCCGTGCGGCGCCGAGTTTCTCGAGGTGTGCGAGGCGCTCGGCGGGGACGTGCAGGGTGCGGGCGAGCAGGACGATCTGGGCCCTGATGACCAGGTCGCTCATCAGCCGAGCCGGTTTCCGAACATGATCTTCTTCGCCGCCGTGCGCAGCGGCCACGGCAAGGCGCCCACGATCGCGTCGACGGAGTCGGCGAGAGTGGCGGTCTCGGTGCGCAGCGCGGCGTCGACCGCTGCGGCCAAGTCTCCGATCTCCTGATCGGTCAGCAGATCGAGGGCCGCTAGCGGTCCGCCCAATTCGCGCTCCAGGTCGGCTCTGGCGGTCATCGTTCTCCCGTCGTGCGGCCCCGTCGACCTGGCGCGGCCGCGAAGCTTTTCTCGATCACATTGTGCAGGTCCGCACGAAATACGGGACGGATTCCCAAATTTGGACATTTGACCGAAAAGTCACCGGCACGTCCCTGGCGCAACACCGGGCCTTGACCTAACTGTTACCTGTCGGTACAAATACGTGACCACGCCGATCCGCGCACGCGGATGGGCCGGAGAGAAATGCACACAGTTGGTTACCGATGTCATCACCGTTGATGCCGAGTACGCAGTCGACCGCACGGCGATGTGGGATCTGCTCACCGAGACGCAGACCTACTCGCGAATGTTTCAGGGGGTCGGATCGTGTGAGCGCGCCGAAACATCAGGAACGCAAACGGTTCTGATAATCCGCGCCGGTGGACCCGACATCGACGTCACCGTACCGCCCATTCATCTGGTTGTCGCGCGGAAGCGCGAAGTTCTCGAATTGCAGTGTCCCGGCGCGGGCGGATTCGCCTCGGTGCGGCTGCGCGGCGACACGCGGCACACCCGGGTCACGGTGACCTATGTCGGTGTGGGACGGGTACATCCGAGCATCGCCGCGTTCGACAAGTCGCAGGTGATCGCCTGGACCAAGGCGGGCATGGACCGGATCGCCGACGTGGTGCGCGCTGCGCCGACCTCGGTGCTGGTCAACGGCGAGGACTCCGTGGCGCGCTTGCAGGTCGGCATCGCCAGACAGCTGCTCAGCACCGGCGTCGTGCGCAGTTACCGGCCCGACCGCGGTCTGAAACAGCTGGGCGGACTGGCCAAGTGGGGCTTTACGCTCGCGGGCGGCTACGCGGCCGCCGCGGCCTACACCCCCAATCGACCCGCTCTCGTCGACGCGCACACCACCTACAGCTTCACCGAGGTGCACAGCCGCACCCATCGGCTCGCCGGTGCGCTGGTGGCGCTGGGGATGGGGGAGGGCAGCGCGATCGGCGTGCTCTGCCGCAACAGCGCCGCGATGGTCGAGTGCATGGTCGCCGCGGGCAAGGTCGGCATCGACGCCCTGCTGATCAACACCGGACTCTCGGCGCGCCAGATCCGCGACGTGGTCGAAAAGCACGAACTCGCCGCGATATTCCGCGACGACGAGTTCGATCCGCTGCTGCGGTCGGTGGCACCGGAGCTGCCACGCTACTCGACCTCGGACCCGTATCAGGGCGGCCCGGCGACGGTCGACGACCTGGTCGCGTGGGACACCCCGCCATTCACCAGACCCGCGCAGCCGGGACGACTGATCGTGCTCACCTCGGGCACCAGTGGCGCGCCGAAGAGCGCACGCCGCCCGCAGCCCAAGGGTTTCGGCACCGTCGCCGCCCTGCTCTCGCGCATCCCGTTCCGGATGGACGAGACGATGCTCATCCCGGCGCCGCTGTTTCACACCTGGGGTCTGGCCGCGCTGCAGATCAGCACGCCGATCCGGGCGAGCGTGCTGCTCACCGAACGCTTCGACGCCGAGGAATGCCTGCGCCTGATCGACGAATACCGCGTCAGCGCGATGGTCGTGGTGCCGGTGATGGTGAACCGCATCCTGGACCTGCCCGCACACGTCAAGGCCCGCTACGACACCTCGAGCCTGCGGATCGTGGCCAGTTGCGGTGCGCCGCTCGCGGGTTCGGCCGTGCTGCGGTTCATGGACACCTTCGGCGACGTCCTCTACAACATCTACGGCTCCACCGAAGTGTCCTGGGCGACCATCGCCGACCCCGCCGATCTGCGCGCCGCGCCGACCACCGCGGGCCGCCCGCCGCTCGGCACGAAAGTCGCGGTGCTGGACCCGGATCTGCGCCCGGTGCCGCGCGGGGTGACCGGACGCATCTTCGTCAACAACCACATGCTCTTCGACGGCTACACCGATGCCGCGCCGCCCACCGAATCCGGCGGCATGCTCGACACCGGCGATCTCGGGTACGTCGACGCGGACGGTCTGGTGTACGTCGCGGGCCGCGACGACGAGATGATCATCTCCGGCGGCGAGAACGTCTTCCCGCGCCCGGTGGAGGAGGCGCTGCTGCGCCTCCCACAGGTCAGCGAGGTGGCCGTGGTCGGCGTGCCCGACCGGGAGTTCGGCCAGCGCCTCGCCGCGTTCGTGGTGACCCGCGAGGGTTCCCGGCTCGACCGCGACATGGTGCGCGACTACATCCGGCATCGGCTCAGCCGGTTCTCCGTGCCGCGCGACGTGACCTTCCTCGACGCCCTGCCGCGCAACGCCACCGGCAAGATCCTCAAGCGCGCCCTGGTGCAGCCCGGCTGATCACCGCGGGACGATGCGCTGCAACGCCACCAGATCCTTCTCCAGCATCCGGAACAACCAGTACACGCCGACGAAGGCCGCGGCGCTGCCGACGCACAGCACCCGCAGCGCCACGATGACCGACGGAATGTCCTCGGCGGGAATGAAGGTCGCGCCCGCGACACCGAGCAGCGGCACCGCGGCGGCGAGGGCGAGGAAGTAGTTGCTGCGCCGGTCCAGCGTCTCGAGCTGGTCGGCGTCCGCGCGGCCGAGACCGCCGTGCGGCAGGAACATCGGATACAGGCTGCGCACCGCGTAGAAGCTGACCAGGAAGTACGGGTAGGCCATCGCGATCGCGCCGCACACGATCTGGGTGACGAAGAAGTGCAGGTAGGCGTCTGTGGTGAGTCGACTGCCCGAAGCCTGCACCGTCACCGGCACGACGATGCCGGACAACGCCCACAGCCCGAAGCAGGTCAGCACGTTGCGCTGCGCGAGTCGCAAGGTGTCCGAGCGCGCCTTGGCGAGCCGGGCCGCGTCGTATTCGCGCCCGCGGTGCAGCCCGAAGGCGATGACCAGGGGCCCGGCGATCAGCACATTGGTGACGATGAAGCCGATCAGGAAGCACAGGCCGTAGGCGTTCGGCGCGATCTCGCCGAATTGCCGCTGGGCTTGTTCGTCCATCTTGTCGATGATCAGCGTCCGGTTGTGCTGGTAGCTGTAGAAGATGGCGAACGAGTTCGGGATACCGATGGCGACGGCCATGACCGGAACGATCCACAGCCGGGCCCGCAGTCGCCAGCTGCCGGGCGGCGGATCGACCAGGTCGCGGGCGCGGGCGTCCAGGCAGACGTCGAACTGCTGGGCCATGTCCGCGCCGGTCGCCCAGCGGCGGTCGGGATCGGGTTCGAGCGCCCGCACCAGTGCGCGGCGCAGCGCGGCCGGGCAATCCGGCGGCAGATCCTCGTAGGGCAGCGCGTCCGGGCCCGCGGCGCGGCGGCCCAGCATGCCGTCCAGGGTGGTGCGGTCGCCTCCGGTCACCGACTCGTCGTGGAAGGGCTTGCTTCCGGTCAACAGCTCCCACAACACCACGGCGAGCGAGTACAGATCGCTGCGGGTATCGAGATCGGCTGCCGTGGTGGACATGTCGGGATGCACCGCCGCCAGCTGCTCCGGCGACATGTACGCCAGCGATCCGCCGAAATAGGCCACTGGGCTGGCGCCGGAGACGTTGCCGCTGAAGCTGATGTTGAAATCGGCGAGCTTCGGAATCCCCTCCGCGGTCAGCAGGACGTTGGCGGGTTTGATGTCGCGGTGCAGTACTCCGCTCCGGCCCGCGTAGTCGAGCGCCTCGGCCAGCCTGCGGCCGAGCCAGGCGATGGTCTCCGGCCACGACAACGTGGCCAGTTCGGCGCGCACCGACGACTCGACCGGAGTGATCTCGCCCTTCGCCGCCAGCACCGCGTCGATGACCTCCAGCATCATCGCGCCGCTGCGTTCGGCGGGCGGCGTCACGCGCACCCGCTCCAGCACCGAATACAGTGTGCCGCCCGGCACGTACTGCATGTAGAGCAGGCGCAACCGGCGGGAAGGCAGCACCCGTTGATCGAAGACCCGCACGATGTACTCGTGGTCGAGCTGGGCCAAGGTCTGCGGCTCCGTGCCCTTGTTCTGCGAGATCTTCAACGCGACCAACCGCTGCATGGACCGTTGCCTGGCCAGGAACACCTTGGCGAAGGCGCCGCGGCCGAGGCTGGTCATCAGGTCGAAGTCGTCGATGCGCTGGCCGACGTCGATGTCGTCGAGGCCCACCGGTTCGGTGGCGGCCGTCATCATCGTGCTGTGATAGTCGTCGGTCGCCAGCATCTCCGAAAGCTCCTGGGCCTGAGCCGGATACGCCGAGGTGTACTCACCGACCTGCACCGAGCTGCCCGCGTTCCTGCGCACGTGGAACTCCTCGTAGATGAGGTCGGGCGGCAACGGCCAGGTGCTCAGCTCGGGCAGTTCCGCGACGTACTCCGCGAGGCGCTTGGGTTCGGTGTTGCGCGACCACCGGTTCACCAGATCGACCTTGATCAGCTCGATCAGCGACACCCGGCGGATGGCGGGAGAGTCGGGCAGGAAGGCGGGCAGGTCCGGCGGCGTCGGCCCGTCCCGCCACGCCTCCGCGAACCGGGCCACCACCTCGGCGACACCGGTGCCGCGCCCCGCCACGGCGGGCGACGAGCCCCCCGCGACCGCCGCCCCCGGTACGGGTGTAGCGGGGTGCGCCATCTCCGCATACTATCGCCGCGCCGGGGCGGCGACCCGCGCATTCTGGAACGAGATCGGTGAACCGAGGGCCGGTCCTCCGGAAAATCGGCCGTGTGCAGGACGCCGATCCGGCAACGTCGCGCGGCCGGGCGACTGGCGAACTGCCGGTTCGCGGCAACGGATGGCGACCGACCACCGCACGTGCGTCACAACAGCGCCCGATGGAGGTCGATCCACCGCGCCGGATCGACGGTTCCCACCGGTTCATCGACCGGCACGCCCGCGGTCCGGCACGCCGCACGCACCCGCCGGGACGGGAACTCGGTCGCCAGGGACGCGGCCAGCGAGCCGCCGACGCCGGAGAAGCCCAGCTCGACCAGCCGCCGATACTCCCGCAGCGCGCCAGGCCCGAGCAGCGGTCGCGGCCGGTTGCGCAGATGCAGCACCGCCGAGTCCACCCGCGGCACCGGCCGGAAGCACGTGCGGTCCACGCGCGGGCCGAGCGCGAACTCGGTGATCGGCCAGTGCGTGATCGTCAGCTTGCTCCAGCGTCCGTAGCCGCCGGAGTGCTTGCGCGCGAATTCCCGCTGGGTCAGCAGGGTGGCCGAGGTCAGGTGTCGCGCGGCCAGACACCAGCGAACGATGTCGGTTGTGCTGGCGAACGGGATGTTGGCGACGACCGCGAACGGCTCACGCGGCGCGGTCACCGCCCGGAAATCCGCCTGGAAACAGCGGACCCTGGCGTCGCCCGTGTAACGCTTGCGCAGCAGCGCCGCGTAGTGCGGGTCGATCTCGTAGGCCAGCACGCGACCGGCCGCGTCGGCCAGCTGACGGGTCAACATGCCCGAGCCGGGGCCGATCTCGAGCACGAGGTCTTCGGCGCCGATACCCGACGCGCGCACCAGCAGGCGCGCGGTGCCCGCGTCGGCGAGGAAGTTCTGGCTCAGCCGCTTGCGCGGGCCGATGCCGGGGTGGTCGCGCGCGTCGCGGGCGCGCGGCAGGGAACGATTGCGGGACATGGGTGTCCTCCGAACGGAGTGGCCGAATCAGGAAAAGGTGATTCGCCCGGACCCATGCCAGGGCACATGCGACAGACCGCCGAGTGCGGTCGTCGGGCGGCGCGATCAGCGCCGAGAGAGCCGGATCAGAGTGATACCGGAGCGGTGCGGTCCGCTGGCAAGGCCCAGGCCTCCGCGCGCAGCCGGATGAAGTACGCGCCGACCGCGCACGCTCCGTTGATGCCTGGACCTCCCATGGCCGCCAACCTACCGAGCCGCCCGGACCCGATGCCACTTCTTTTTCCGGCGCCCCGGGTCTCGATTAATCGGAGGCGTTGGCCGTGCCGGTCGGGCAGACTCGCGGCCATGCGTTCGGTCGAGGATCTGATCCGTTTCAAAGCGGCGGGTGGCGCCGTGAAGTATCTGCCGTTCTGGGGCCATCGTCCGCAGGACGACGGCAGTGTCGGCAAGGGCTGCTTCAGTCAGTGGTGGCCCGCGCCGTTCGAGGCGCACGGCGCATTGTTCCCGACGGCCGAGCACTACATGATGTGGCGCAAGGCGCTGCTGTTCGGCGACGCCGAGACCGCGGCGAGAGTGCTCACCGTCGAGCACCCCGAGCAGGCCAAGGACCTGGGCCGCCTGGTGCACGGCTTCGACGAGAAGCGCTGGGAAGCCGAGCGTTTCGAGATCGTCGTCGCCGGAAATCTGGCGAAGTTCGGCAGCAACGACGATCTGCGCCGATTCCTGCTCGGCACCCGCGACCGCGTGCTCGTCGAGGCCAGCCCGGTGGACCGGATCTGGGGAATCGGGTTGGCCGCCGATCACCCCGATTTCGCGGAGCCGACGCGCTGGCGTGGAGCCAACCTGCTCGGTTTCGCACTGATGCGGGTGCGAGAGGAGTTGCGGGAACGGGACGAGCCGAGCGCGGTTCAGTAGGGGCCGACGGCCTGACCGGCTTCGGCGGCTCGCTCTTCGGCCGCGCGGGCGCGCCACATTCGGGCTTCCGCATGATCACCGCGCCGGTCGAGCAGTTCGGCGAGCCCGGCCATCGCGCGCAGGTCCCGCAGTTCGGCGGATGTGCGCCACCAGCCTTCGGCCGCGACGAGATCACCGCGCCGGAACAGCACGACGCCGAGATCGTAGCCCGCGCCGGGATGCCCGGCCTGGGCCGCCTGCGCCCAGAGTCCGCACGCCTGGTCTTCCTCGCCGCGGCCGAACATGGCGACCCCGAGATCGTAGAGCGCGCCACGATATCCGGTCTCGGCTCCGCGTTCGGTGGGCAGTCGGCGCTCGTCGGAGTCGCCGAGCGGATCGGCCGTGGCCACGGTGGACCCGGGTGTTTCCGGTACGGCCGTCGGCGAATGCCGGTTTGTCGCAGTGTTTTCCATGTCCTCGACATGCGCTGGTGCGGCGATGGTTCTCCTCGGCGTGGTGGTCGCGGAGGACGACGTCGCGGCGTATCCGGCCGGCGTGCCGTTGGGATACGGCACGGAGCTCGGAGTCACGGCGGTCGGCATTTCGGTGTTTGTAATTGTTTCTGCCACAGGTTCTTTCGGTGTTTCGACAACGGGGGCGGCCGTGGTACCCAGACCGACGACCAAATTGGCGAAGTTGGGCGGCCCCTCGCCGACGCTGCACCACAGCGCGATCCGGCCGTCCGGGGTGTCTTCGACGAGGATGCCGTAGTTGCCCATCCACGAGCGCTGCACGCCGGAGCGGTCCACCCAGACCGGCGTGAGCGTGAACAGCGCGTCGGGTCCGGTCGGCACGAGCGTCACGGTGGTGCCGCGGGCAAGCGCGTCGCTCCACAGGTCGATGCCTTCGAGCTTGCGCCCTTCGAGGTCGATGTACCCGTCGATCACGGAAAGGCCCATGCCGTGGCCGCGCAGTCCGGCGGGCGGCGCCGCGGACAGCAGCGTCATGCTGAGCAGGGTGGTGGCGTGCCCGAACCGCTCGGTGTACATCGGGTAGACCATGCTGCCGTTCCAGCGAATCGGATCGGCGCTCCGATAGCGCGCGGCGAGAGGTGGGTCGGTGGCCGAATTCTGGGCATGCCACTGCGAATACGGCTCGTTCATGTGCTGGCGTCCCGCCTTTCCGCCGGATGCTCGTCCTCATCTGCGCCTCACGGCGGGCTATACCGTACTAGCCGAGACCACCGTCGGCGGCCCAATCCGGCGCCGATCGGCCCTCGCGCGCAGGACTGTTACGAAGATGAGTTCTTTGCCCGCTCCGGAGGCGATTTCGCGGCGTGGCACGCGGCGCCGGATCCTTCCCGAAACCGGGCTCGATACGAGAGAAGTGCGTGTAACTTCAGGTTACATGTAACCCCGGGTTGCAGATAATGTTCTTCCGATTTCGAAGATGCCGAGCGGCTGACGCGCCATCATCGGGCGCTTGATGGTCCTCACGGTACCCCAAGCACACCGATCCCGCCCACCGAAAGTGAGCTCGATCTCGCGAACCGGCGGACACCGAACCAAGCGCTTGCTACGCTCGCGCGATGATCCCCACGATCGTCTGGGGCACCGGCAATGTCGGCCGCGCCGCCATTCGTGCCGTCGACGCCCACCCGGCGCTGGAACTGTCCGGCGTGCTCGTCCACGATCCCGCCAAGGTCGGGCGCGACGCGGGCGCGCTCGCCGATCTCGACCGCGAACTGGCCGTCACCGCCACCGACGACATCGATGCGGTGCTCGCCGGCCGCCCCCGCGCAGTCGTCTACGCCGCCTCGGGCGACGTTCGGCCCGGCGACGCCCTCGCCGACATCGTGCGTGCCATCCGCGCGGGCGCTGTCGTCGTCACCCCGGCGCTCTACGCCCTCTACGACCCGCGCAGCGCGCCAACGGAATTGCGCGATCCGGTGCTGGCCGCCATCACCGGGGGCGGCGGGTCGCTGTTCGTCTCGGGCGTCGACCCCGGCTGGGGCAACGACGTGCTGCCTCTGCTGGTCAGCGGACTCGCGAGCACGGTGGACGTGGTGCGCTGCCAGGAGATCTTCGACTACACCACCTACGACCAGCCCGACTCGGTCCGCTACCTCGTCGGCATGGGCCAGCCGATGGACTACCAGCCGCCGATGCTCGCCCCGACGGTGCCGACCATGGTGTGGGGCGGGCAGATTCGGCTGATGGCCCGCGCTCTCGGAGTCGAACTCGACGAGATCCGCGAGACCCTGGACCGGCGCGCGCTGGAGACCACCGTGCAGACGGCGAAGATGGGCGAGTTCGCGGAGGGCACCCAGGGCGCGGTGCGTTTCGAAGTGCAGGGCATCGTCGGCGGCGAACCGCGCATCGTCATCGAGCACGTGACCCGCATCCACGCCTCCTGCGCACCCGACTGGCCCGCGCCGCCCGACGGCGACGGCGCCCACCGGGTGATCATCGAGGGCCGCCCGCGCATCGAGGTGACGGTCGAGGCCGCCGACGAGGGCGGCAATCGCTCCGCAGGAGGCAACGCCACCGCGGTGGGCAGGCTGGTCGGCGCGATCGACTGGCTCGTCGCCGCGGAACCAGGACTCTACGACGCACTCGACGTCCCGCTGCGCCCAGCGGTCGGCAAACTCGGAAGGAAACACCCATGATCGTCGACATCCCCGAGGGCAAGGATCCCATCGGCTACGTGTGGGGCGAGATGGTCCCCGGCATCGGCATCGCCGCGTCCGGCTTCTCGCTCGCGGTATACGAGCACAGCACGCTGGGCCTGCGCGAGTTCGAGGCGGCCCGGCTGCGCATCGCCCAGATCAACGGGTGCATCTTCTGTCTGGACTGGCGCACCGAGCGCGACGGCGTCAAGGTCGAGGAGGAATTCGCCGACGCGGTGACCGACTGGCGCACCACCGACGCTTTCGACGACCGCACCCGCCTGGCCGCCGAGTACGCCGAACGCTACGCTACCGACCACCACAATCTGGACGAGGAATTCTGGGTGCGGATGAAGGCTCACTACAGCCAGACCGAAATCGTGGAGCTCAGCATGAGCATCGGTTCCTGGCTCGCGTTCGGGCGGCTGAATCACGTACTCGGCCTGGACACCGCCTGCGTGCTGCCCGGCCACTCCTGATTCCGGTCTATTTCCCTTCCCGAATCCACTCCACGCGGTCCAGCGTCGACCAATCGTCGTTGGCCCATTCCCAGATCAGCTGCGCGACAAGGCGTGGATCGGAGAACACCGCGGCGAAGAAATGGTCGGTGTGGGCGCTGTCGTGGATTTCCAGGGTGTAACTGGTCGGCGCGTCACGGTAGGTCTGGATGAAAGTCTCGCGGTCGGCGGTGCGGCTGGCGATCAGAAACGGCGTCGAAGCGAGTTCGGCGAGCTTCGGAATCCACGAGAACACTTGGCTTTTCGTCATCGAGCGATAGTTGCGTTCGCCGCCGATATCGACATCGACGACGCGAAATTCCGGCGCCGGAGTGAGGGTGCGCTGGAGCCCGTCGTACAGCTCGTAGTCGAAACCCGTGATCAGATCCTCGAGCAGCTGCCGGACCGGACCTGCCGCGTAATCCACCGCCGACCCCCTGCTCCGCCGACGATCCAGATCGTCGGCGGCGGTGACACGGACCGCGGCGCCCGCCGCCTCGATCCGTACGGCGGCGTGCCGCCGCGCGGCCGGGATCGCCGCATTCCACGCCACCAACCCGGCGAGCACGACGATCCGTAGATCGTCGTCGACGGGCCGCCCCTGTTGTGACCGGAAATAGGACGGCACTTCGACCGCCGATGCGACGACCCCCGCGGGTACGACGACGTACTCGTAACTCACCCAACCAAACTAGCCGCGCCGCGCCGCCGATGCACCCTGGCGAATATGTGAAATACACGGAGCCACAAACTTTTACGCGATCCTTAGCGCTGCGGAAAGTTCGCTCGTCGAATCGCTAACAATTGGCAACGGCGGCGCGGTCTTGTCAGCCGCCGATCGCGGCCAATGCCTGTTCGGCCATCTTCTGCATGCCGAGCGCGTTCGGGTGGATCGGCACGAAGTTCGTACCCCACACGGCGGGTTCGACCCAGCGGGTGCCGATGGGCTTGCAGGCGTCGTGGCCGACGGAATTCTGCATGCTGACGAAGGTGGTGCCCGTCTCGTCGGCGGCGCGCTTGACGACACCGTTGAGGGTGTCCTCGATGTTGTTGATGTAGGGGACGTCGCCCTTGGCGATCGGCATCGTCAGGAAGCAGTTGCTGTTGTCCGCGGGCATGACCTGGGGGTACGCCAGAATGACGACCTTCGCGGACGGCGCCTTGGCGTGGATGTCCACGAGCGCCTTCTTCACGTCGGGGTAGGTCTTGTTCAGGATGTCGTTGGTGAACTTGTCGCCGTAAAGGGTCTCGCAGGGGTTGCCGAAGCCGGCGGTCCCGGTCCCTGCGGTGATGCAGGAGGAGATCACCTTGATCAGGGTGTCGTTGTTGTTTCCGCCGATGGTCAGGGTGACGAGCTTGGTGTCCTTGGTGACGGCATCGAGCTGCGGGATCAAGCTGGGATATTGCTTCCCGTAGAAGTCCTGGGTCTTGGCGTTGGCGCAAGTGACGTCGGTGAACGCCTCGATGCCGAGGGCATCGGCGATGAGGTTCGGGTAATTGCGGGTGGTCCGCGCGCACACCGGGGTGACGGTGGGATCGGTCGGAAGGATCCCCGATCCCGCGCTGTAGCTGTCGCCCATGGCGACGTAGGGGCTCAGGCTCGGAGCGGCCTGGGCCGGGGCGGCCGCAGCGAGGGCGAGACCCGCGGTGATTGCCGTAGCGAACGCAGCAGCGATCCGCGTGCGAACGTCCTTGACCATGTAAAACTCCTGCATCAGACACTCTCGGTTACCGATCGGTAACGATTTGGCGGAGGAACTGTGACACGGCGCACACAGCATGTGCAACTGGCATCACGAGAGGTCTGTTTACTTAATCGGCGCTGCGGTGCGGCGAGCTTCCCGGAAGGGGGCTACCGAATGACAGCCCGGCTGGGTCGTCACCGGAATCGGTTGCCGCCGAACGCATCAGGCTGCAGATCGCGTAGTGGACGCACAGGTGGCCGTAGACCTCCTGGATCACGCCGTCGGGCGTCTTCGACCGCAACACCCCACCGCGGCCGTGCTGATCGGTCTCGAGCCTGTCGAACGCAGTCTCGATCTCCTGTCGCTGCGCATACAACCGGGCCAGCTCGTTCGCGGGTGCCGTCTCGGGATCGGTGATGGTGGTCAGCAGTCGGTGAATTCGCTCCTCGTCGGCGTCGGCCGTGGTGCCCGCGACCTTGATGACGCGCACGGCGATCCCGTCGATGTCGTCGTGGCGCGTCCTCGTTCCGGGATACACATGGGAAGCGAAAGATCCATCTGGATAACGTTTTTCGACAGGAAGTACAGAATCGGACGGCATTCGCCACAGCAGGTCCGCGCCGGAGGACCAGCACAGGTCCCACAGGCGGTCACCGAAGAAGGCGCGGTCGGCCAGCAGCAGCATTCCCGGGCGCAGCGATCGCACCACCGATTCGGCCAGGGCCTGCACGCGATGCTCGCAGGTTCCCAGCGCGACATCGACGATCGCGTGCGAACCGCACTCGACCAGCCCGAGGACCCGCACCCGAGGGAACGTCCCGCCCCGGCCATCCCGAAAAGACGGCGGCCGTCCGAAGTGCTCGATATTCGCGTTACTGGCGGGCGCGTCCATGGTTGATTCGTGGATGCTCATCAGCCGCCAGGACCGGTAGGAACTTCCCGGAACCCGCGCCTCGGACAGCGGCACCGCCACCTTCTCGTACACCGCGCGCAGCGGTTCCGAGCCGAGGCGCTTACGGGCCTGGAACAGGGCAGCCTTCGTCGGGATCGTCGACTGGTGGGGCCATATGGACGCCCACTCGAGCCCGGACACGAGCTTGCGCATCACGTCCTCGTATGAGCAGGACGGGAACAGCGCCAGCGCGAGCACGTAGTAGACCACCACCCGAGCGGGCAGCAATCGGTTCCGGCGCTCGACCCGTCCGCGCTCGATCAGCACCTCGTCGACCACCTCGGGGGTGAAAACCCTGGTCAACACGCCCAACGCGAGGTGATCGGACAACCGCTGATCGGTCGCCAGCTGCACCCATCCCGCACGCGGCACAGCTGCGAAAATACCGACAAGTCGGTTCTAAGTAAACAGAATCGACGTCAAGATTGTGTCTCATCCAGTGTGGCCGACGATCGGCGACGGCGGCGCGGGTGCGACCCGCGCCGCCGCGCGTCAGGCGACGACGGGTGCCGCGTCGCCGGTCGGATCGGTGGGTTCACCGACCGTGCGCTTGGGCCCGGTGAACCAGCGGCGGGCCGAGGCGAACCACCAGATGGCGATCGCGCCGACCACGCCGACCAAGGTCAGTGGCGCGTAATTCACCGTGGTCCACGTGAATTCGCTGTTCCACGGATAACCTCGGTCGTCGGTGGGCAGGATGAACAGCACACTGATCGCCGCGATCCAGAGCAACGCGACGATCCCGACGGGCCGATACCACGTCCCGAGCTGCCACGGGCCGGTCTGGAATCGCGCACCGTGCCGCTGTCGCAGCAGAATCGGAATCCCGTAGGCGATGTAGAGGCCGATGGTGGCCACCGAGGTCGCCGCGGCGTAGGCCGTCGGCGCGTTCGCCGCGGGCACCAGCATCGAGGGAATCAGCAAGACGAACGCGAAGAACGAGATGAACAGCACCGCGTGCACCGGCACCTTCTTCGCCGAGAGCGTCGACCAGTAGGCCGAACCCGGCACCGCGCCGTCGCGGGAGAACGCGAACAGCATCCGCGAGGCGGAAGTCACCGAGGCGTATCCGCAGAACAGTTGCGCGACGGCCGCGATGATCAGCAGCAGACCCGACCAGAACGAGTCGAGCGAATTCTCCAGAATGTAGATCACCGGATAGCCGCTGTTCTGCGCCGGATCCAGCGCGTCGTTCAGATTCGGAATGGCGAAGGTGACGGCCATGATGAGCAGATAGCCCGCGACCGCGGAGACCAGAATGGTGTTGATGATGCCCTTCGCCGCCGCGCGCGCCGCGTCGTGGGTTTCCTCGGACATGTGCGCGGAGGCGTCGTAGCCGGTGAACGTGTACTGCGCGTGCAGCAGGCCGAGCAGGAAACTGAACGCGACGCCGCCGAAGCCGACGGCGCTGTTGTCCACGGTCTCGGTGAACACGAAACCGGCGCTCTGATGGTTCTTCGCGCCGAAACCGAGCACCAGTACGAAGATCGCGACGCCGCCGACGTGCCACCACGCCGAGATATTGTTGATCACCGCCGACAGGTGCGGGCCGACCGCGTTCAGCACCGCGTGCAGCACCAGGATCACCGCGAAGACCAGGAAGATCGCCGTACGGTCGGTGCCGATATCGATGCCGATCACGTTCAACACGACGGTGGTGAAGATCGCGGCGCCGTAATCGATGGCGGCGGTCACCGCGATCTGGCCGATCAGATTGAACCAGCCGGTGAACCACCCCCACACCGGGCCACCCAATTCCGAGGCCCACCAGTACAGGCCGCCGGAGGTGGGGTAGGCCGAGGCCAGTTCGGCCATGGCCAGACCGACGAACAGCACCATGATCGACACCAGCGGCCAGCCCCAGGCCATGGTGATCGGGCCGCCGTTCGCCAATCCGATACCGTAACTGGCCAATCCGCCGGTCAGAATGGACACGATGGTGAAACTGATGGCGAAGTTGGAGAATCCGGACCAGGATCGCGCGAGATCCTGTTTGTAACCGAGTTCGGCGAGCCTGCGTTCGTCGTCAGACGGGGTTTCGGTCATGATCGCTCCCGAAGTGAAAACGCTGCCCTCATACAGCGTTTGCCAGAAGCTCAGTGTGAAGTAAACCCGGGTCGTTCACAGTGCAAACGGATGACCGCGGCGTAAACCGGCATTCGGCTCAGCGGGCCGGATCGCCACCCGCACGCGCGCACTCATCGGTGGTCCGGTGCTCCCAGCCGAGCTTCGCCGCCGGGACCGGGCACGGACCGTCCGGCTCGCCGCCGCCGGGCGAACGCACCGGAACCAATCCCGCGACGGAGGCGACGATGCCCACCGCCGCAAGCACCAGACCGAGATCGACGAGTCTGCGGTCCCAGCGCGCGGCCGGATCGGTGTGCGCGGCAAGCGGATTCGCCAGCCGCCAGCTCGCGGCCAAAACGAAAGCGACCGCGGCGAACACCAGCAGCGGGATTCCCACGCCCGCGAGCAGTACCCGTGCGCCGTCCATCGACCTTCACCCCTGTTTCGTCCGGGCGAATCCGGACGACCCGCGGCGACCCCCGGCGGCGGCCGTCCCGCGGACGACCCCGCCCCCAGCGACGGGCAACCTATCGCACCCGTATCCGGCCCGCAAGCCGCGGCGGCCCGCCACGTAGCGTGACCGTAGTGAGCGAACGGAGTGAGCGAACCATGTGCCAGCGCGCTTCGCGCATGCCCGAGCCGAGCGTCAGCGAGGCGCGGGCATGAGCGAACGGAGTGAGCGAACCATGTGCCAGCGCGCTTCGCGCATGCCCGAGCCGAGCGTCAGCGAGGCGCAGGCATGAGCGAACGTCTGGTCGTCATCGGCGCGGACGCGACAGGTATGTCGGCGGCCTCCCAGGCCCGCCGCATGGCCGGTCCGCGCGAGCTGGAGATCGTCGTGTTCGAGCGCGGCGGCTTCACCTCCTATTCCGCGTGCGGGATCCCGTACTGGGTGGGCGGTCTGGTCGCCGAACGCGACGCCCTCATCGCGCGCACCGCCGCCGAACATCGCGCCCGCGACATCGATCTGCGCCTGCACACCGAGGTGCTCGAGATCGATGTGGCCGAGCGACACGTTCGAGTCCGTGACCTCGGGTCCGGCCACGAATCGTGGACCGGCTACGACAAACTCGTGATCGCCACCGGCGCACGCCCGATCCGTCCCGCGCTGCCCGGCATCGACGCCGCCGGTGTGCACGGTGTGCAGACCCTCGACGACGGGCAGGCGCTGATCGACACGCTCACCTCCATCGAGGGCAAGCGGGCCGTCGTGGTCGGGGCGGGCTACATCGGCGTGGAGATGGCGGAGGCGCTGATCCATCGCGGGTACGAGGTGACGGTGCTCGATCGCGGCGCCGAACCGATGTCGACGCTGGATCCGGACATGGGCGCGCTGGTCCGAACGGCCATGTGCGGGTTGGGCATCGAGATCGTCGGCGAAGCGGAGGTCACCGCGATCCGGACCGACGAGGCGGGCCGCGTCCGCGCCGTCGCCACCGCCGAGGGCGACTATCCCGCCGACGTGGTGGTGCTCGGCATCGGCGTGCGGCCCGAGACCACGCTGGCTCGCGTGGCGGGTCTGCCGCTCGGCGAGCACGGCGGGCTGCTCACCGATCTGTCGATGCGGGTGCGCGGCCACGAGAACATCTGGGCGGGCGGCGACTGCGTGGAGGTGCTCGACCTGATCTCCGGCCGCAGCCGCCACATCCCGCTCGGCACCCACGCGAACAAGCACGGCCAGATCATCGGCGCGAGCATCGGCGGGGGATACGCGACCTTCCCCGGCGTGGTCGGCACCGCTGTCAGCAAGGTCTGCGATCTCGAGGTGGCCAGGACCGGGCTGCGCGAAAAGGACGCGCGGGCGGCGGGATTGCAGTACGTGACCGTCACCGTCGAGTCGACCAGCCGCGCGGGCTACTACCCCGACGCCGCGCCGATGACCGTGAAGATGCTGGCCGAACGCCGCACCGGGCGATTGCTCGGCGTGCAGATCGTCGGCCGCGAGGGTGCGGGCAAGCGGGTCGACATCGCCGCGGTCGCGCTCACCGCCCGGATGACCGTCGAAGAGATGACCGCCCTCGATCTCGGCTACGCGCCGCCCTACTCGCCGGTGTGGGATCCGGTGCTGGTGGCGGCGCGCAAGGCCGTGTCGGAGGTGCGGCGGCGCGGCTGAGCCGGGTCAGGCCGCGCTGCGCCGGACGCCGACTATCGGGATGACGCGGGTGGTCTTGCGGCGGTACTCGCCGAAGGCGGGCATGAGCTCCACCATCCGGTCGTAGAGTTCGTCGCGTTCGGGTCCGGTGACGAACTCGGCGGCGGCGCGGAACTTTTCGGTGCCGACCTCGATGGTGAGCTCCGGCGTCGCCCGCAGGTTGTGATACCAGGCGGGATGGCGATCGGCGCCGCCGTTGGACGCGACGAGCACCATCCGGTCGCCGTCGGGCAGATAGACCAGGGGATTGGTGATCTGCCGTCCGGACTTGGCGCCGGTGGTGGTGATCAGCACCATGTTGGTCCTGCCCTCGAACATGCCGCCGACGCGGCCGCCGTTGGCGCGGAATTCCTCGATCACCTGTGCGTTGAAGTCGCTCATCTCGTTCCTGTCCGGTCGCGGTTGCTCCACGGCCAACCTCGGGCCGGCCGTGGAAATTCCGCCCGGCTCAGTCGAGCGCGTCGAGTAGCTCCGTCTTGCCGAACATGGTCGCCGCGTCCCTCGCCGACGGTGTGCCCGCGTCCGGATCGGCTCCCGCGGCGACGAGCAGGCGGACGATCTCGTCCTCGCCTTTGAACACGGCGCCCGCCAGCGGTGTCTGGCCCTTGTCGTTGGCGCGGTTGGGGTCGGCGCCGCGTACCAGCAGTACCGCGACCGCGTCGCGGTGACCGTGGTAGCTGGCGAGCATGACGAGGCTGTCGCCGTGGTCGTTGGTGAGGTCCGCGGGTACTCCGGCGTCGACGTGAGCGGCCAGCGCGTCGGCGTCGCCGTGACGCGCCAGGTCGAAGACCTTGCTCGCCGATTCGATCACTTTGTCCGCATCGGAATCGTGGCTCACCAGCCCTTCCTACCAGGTTCCCGGTTTCGCCGGGCCGACGTCGGGTACCGCGCCAGCAGATCACGCCGTACCACGACAACCAGGAGGTGAGCTCGATGCCGGTATGCGACACCTGCGGCAACGATTACGACAAGACGTTCACGGTCACCAGGAACGGCTCGTCGGCGACGTTCGACAGCTTCGAATGCGCGGTCACCGCGCTGGCGCCGACCTGCGAGCACTGCTCGTGCCGGATTCTCGGTCACGGCGTGCAGGCCGGCGAGCGGATCTTCTGCTGTGCGCACTGCGCGCGGGTGGCGGGTATCAAGGAACTCGTCGATCACGCCTGAGGCGAGCGCGTTTCCTGAAGCGGGTCGAGCGTCGGGCCGAGCGTGGACGATCCGCGCTCAGCCCGCGCCGATCGCGGCGCGCACCGCCCGCAGATCCGCGACGAACCCTTCGTAGGCCTTCGCGCGGTCGGGTGCGCGCAGCACCGCCGAAGGATGCACCGTGGCGACGACTCGATAGTCGTCGGCGAACACCACTTGGCCGCGTTCCTCGCTCACCTTGAACGAGGAACCCAGCACCGCTTTGGCCGCGACCGCGCCCAGGCAGACCACGAGCTCCGGCCGCACCGCGTCCAGCTCGGCGGTGAGCCACGGCGTGCACGCGACCACCTCGGTGCGCCCGGGCGTCTTGTGGATGCGCCGCTTGCCGCGCTCCTCGAACTTGAAGTGCTTGACCGCGTTGGTCACATAGACGGTGTCGCGAGCGATGCCGACCTCGTCCAGCGCCTTGTCCAGCAGACGCCCGGCGGGGCCGACGAAGGGGTGTCCTTCGATGTCCTCCCGGTCGCCTGGTTGTTCACCCACCACGACGACGGACGCGGTCGCGGGACCTTCGCCGAAAACGGTCTGGGTCGCGTCGCGATACAGCAGGCAACCGTGGCAGCCGCACGAGGCCGCGCGCAGCGTGTCCAAGTCCGCGCCTTCGGGGACGAATTCCTCGGCGCCCGGCACTTTTCGGGTAGCCATCAACGGCTCCCTCCGCCGACGATCGGCAATTACCTGAGCGGGCTACCCGCGCCTGCCTCGCCGAAACCGAGCGGCGGCTCCTCGGGCAGCGCACAGCCCTCCAGGGTGGCCTCGGACAGTTCGGCGATCACCGCGGCGACGTCGTCACCACCGGCACGGAAGGCGCGCAGCTGACGCATCGCGCCGTTGCCGCGCTCGAGCACCGCGGCGATGGTGTCGGCGACGAACTCGCGATCGCCGAGTTCCTTCAGGGCGGGTTCGACGTGTTCCACCAGTTCCGCCAGCAGGTCGCGGGCCGGCAGCACGCGCCCGTCCATCGGCGCGACCGCGTCGCCGTCGATGCCGCTTCTCGCCGCCTTCCAATAGGCCGCGCGCAGCATCTCCGCCGCGACGGCCGGTGCCGTCCTGCCCTCGTCCAGCGACTGGCGCGCCATCATCACCGTCGCGCGCACCAGGGTGGCGAGCAGCGTCGTCTCGGCCACCGTCGCGGGCACATCGCTGACCCGGATCTCCACGGTCGGATAGGTGATCGACCGGCGCACGTCCCAATAGACCATCCGCTCGTCGAGCATGATGCCGCTGGACAGCATCATCGCGACCAGGTCGTCGTAGTCGTCCGCGCAACGGAAGTACGGCGGCGGTCCCGCACTCGGCCAGCGTCGCCACAGAATGTTGCGCCAGCTCTTGTACCCGGTCTCCGCGCCGCGATAGATCGCCGAATTGGCGGTGAGCGCGAGAAACAGCGGCAGCCACGGCCGCAGGTAGTTGCTCACCTGCACGGCGGTCTCACGATCGGGCACGGCCACGTGCACGTGGCAGCCGCACAGTCCCTGCTCTTGGGCGAGCATCCCGAAGCCGTCGGCGATGCGGCGGTAGCGCGGGGTGTCGGTGACGGGGTAGTGCAGCGGAATCGTCGGCGGGATCGCCACGGCGAGCAGGCGGGCGTCGTTCATCTCGGCGCAGGAGGCGACGCCGCGGCGCAGATCGCGCAGTTGCTGTGCGAGATCGCCGGTGCGGGTGTGCACGCCGGTGTTCGTCTCGATCTGACAGCGCGTCAGCTCCAGCTGTAGGTCGAGCCCGAGGTCCCCGGCGGTCCGAGCGACCGCGTCGTTCTTGGCGGTGGGCGCCCCTGTGCGTGGATCAGCGAGGAGGAATTCCTCCTCGACTCCGACCGTAGACGAGTCCACGTCCATGTGGGTAGGTTACCGCGCTGACCTGAGCTTACGTATCGAGCTCCTGCTATTTCGCACGTCGGCCCCGGTAGAATCGGACCAGTCGGTCACGCGTCGGCCGTGCACCCCTTCGGCCTGCGCAGCCACGGGAGAGTGGGATATGAGCGCACGCGACGGCCTCGGTCTGCGGCGGTTGCCGCGCGGCATTCGGGTACTGGTGATCACCGCCGCGCTGTTCGTCGCGACGTTGCTGATCCTCCCGCGATTGGTCGGGGTCTACGTCAACTGGCTGTGGTTCGGCGAAGTCGGATTCCGCGGCGTCTGGCTCACCGTGTTGCTCACCCGGCTGTCGCTGTTCGTCATCGTCGGGCTGCTCATCGGCGGCGCCCTCTTCGGGGCCATGTGGCTCGCGTTCCGCTCCCGGCCGCTCGTCGTACCGGCCTCCGAGGAGGAAGACGTTCTCCGTCCGTACCGCGACATGGTGCTCCGGCGGCCACGGCTGTTCGGCGTCGGGATCGCCGCCGCGCTGGGGATTCTGTGCGGTCTCATCGGACAATCCGGCTGGGTGACGGTTCAACTGTTCCTGCACGGCGGATCCTTCGGCATCACGGATCCCCAATTCGGCCACGACATCGGCTTTTACGTCTTCGACCTGCCCTTCTACCGGTTGCTGCTGAACTGGTTGTTCGTCGCCACCGTCCTCGCGTTCCTGGCTTGCCTCGCGGCGCACTACCTGTTCGGGGGACTGCGGTTGTCGGGAAGCTCTCCGGGGCTGACCCACCCGGCCCGCGTCCAACTCGCGGTGCTCGCAGGCACATTCGTCACGTTGAAAGCGGCCGCCTACTGGCTCGACCGCTACTCGCTGCTCTCGACCCGCAGCAAGGAACCCACCTTCGCCGGCCCCGGCTACACCGATATCAACGCGGTGCTCCCCGCCCGGCTCATTCTCTTCGCGATCGCCGTCATCTGCGCCGCGGCGGTCTTCGCCGCCGTGGTGGTCCGCGACCTGCGCATCCCGGCGATGGCCGCGGCGCTGCTGCTGTTGTCCTCGATCCTGGTGGGCGCGGTCTGGCCGCTGGCCGTCGAGCAACTCTCGGTGCGCCCGAATGCCGCCGATATGGAGCGCGTCTACATCGAACGCAACATCACGGCCACCAGGCAGGCGTACGGAATCGGCAGCGACCATGTCGAATACAAGGACTATCCCGGGATCGGCACCAAACCGCCGCCGGAGGTGCCCGCGGATGTGACGACGATCGCCAACGCCCGCCTGCTCGACCCGAACGTGCTCTCGCGCACTTTCACCCAGCAACAACAGCTGAAGAACTTCTACAGCTTCCCCGCGCATCTGGACCTGGATCGGTATCCCATCGAGGGACAGTTGCGCGACTACGTGGTGGCCGCCCGCGAGCTCACACCGACCGCGCTGAGCGGCAACCAGCGGCACTGGGTCAATCGGCACACCGTCTACACCCACGGCAACGGGTTCGTCGCGGCGCCGGCCAATCGCGTCAACGCCGCGGTCCGCGAGGCGGCGGGCGACGCCGCGAGCAGCAACAGCGGGTACCCGATCTACACCGTGAGCGACATCGCCTCGCAATCCTCCGGGCACCAGGTGATTCCGGTGGATCAGCCGCGCATCTATTTCGGTGAAGTGATCGCCCAGGACGATCCCGACTACGCCATCGTCGGCGGCGGCACCGAATCCCGCGAGTACGATACCGATACGACCAAGTACACCTACACCGGCGCGGGCGGGGTGCCGATCGGGAACTGGTTCAACCGCTTGGCATTCGCACTCACCTACAGCGAGCGAAACATCGTCTTCTCCAAGGCGATCGGTTCCGGATCGAAGATCATCTTCAATCGGGATCCGCGCCATCGCGTCGAACTGGTCGCGCCGTGGCTGACCACCGACCACAACCCCTATCCCGCCGTCGTGAACGGCCGGATCGTCTGGATCGTGGACGCGTACACCACGATCGACGGCTACCCCTACGCC
Source organism: Nocardia sp. bgisy118 (assembly GCF_057708605.1). Lineage (NCBI taxonomy): Bacteria > Bacillati > Actinomycetota > Actinomycetes > Mycobacteriales > Nocardiaceae > Nocardia > Nocardia sp. bgisy118. Next base: position 115,906 of record NZ_JBYISM010000018.1, read on the forward strand.
AAGCACACCTCCCTCGAGGCCCTCGAGCCGGGCGAGCAGCCCGGCACGGGATCGCATCGGGATATCTCCTATCTGCGGAACTCGATCAAGGCCACCGTCGACGCCTACGACGGCACGGTCACCCTCTACCAGGTCGATCAGCACGACCCGGTCCTCGCCGCGTGGATGAAGGTGTTCCCCGGTACGGTCGAACCCGAGTCGTCGATCAGCCCGGAACTGCGGGCCCACTTCCGTTATCCGGAGGACCAATTCGAGGTGCAGCGCGAGATGCTGGCCAAGTACCACGTGGACGAACCGCGAGAGTTCTTCACCACCAACGCTTTCTGGTCGGTGCCCAGCGATCCGACCGTCGAGGCCAATCCGCACCAGCCCCCGTTCTACGTCCTCGCCGGTGATGCCGACACCGCCAGGCCGACGTTCCGGCTCGCCACCGCGATGGTCGGGTTCAACAGGGAGTTCCTGTCCGCCTACGTCTCCGCCGATTCCGATCCGCAGAACTATGGCAAGATCACCGTTTTGCAGCTGCCCACCGACAGCATCACCCAGGGCCCGCAGCAGATCCAGAACTCGATGATCTCCGACACCAGGGTGGCGTCCGAGCGGACGTTGCTGGAGCGATCGAACCGGATCCAGTACGGCAACCTGCTGACGCTGCCGATCGCTGACGGCGGTGTGCTCTACGTCGAACCGCTGTTCACCGAACGGATCTCGACGACGCCGGACGGATCGACGTTCCCGCAGCTGGCGCGGGTGCTGGTCAGCTACCGCGAGCCCGGCACCGGCGGCGTGCTCGTCGGCTACGCGCCGACCATCGCCGAGGCGCTCGACCAGGTGTTCGGCCCCGCGACCGGCAGGCTGGCCACTGCGCCCGGCGGCGGGCCGGGGGCGCCGCCGCCGCCTGGCCAGCATCCGTCACCGGCGCCGTCGCCGCCACCTCCGCAGGCCCCGCCGCCGGTGGATCAGGCGAAGATCGCCGAACTCAACGCGCAGATCGACGCCATGCGCGAGGCGCTGAATCGTCTTCAGCAGCAGCTCAACGAGCTCGGTATTCCCGGTCGATAGTCGTTGTCCCCGAAGGCGTTCACCGCGTCGATCCTCAGTGATACGCCGCCGGATACACCACCGGAAGGTCGTCGGGCCGCGCGGCGACGCGGGTGTCGAATCCGCGGCTGATGTCCGCCATCGTGTCGCACAGCCAACGGGATTCGTCGTATCCGGCCGATTGGAGGCGCATGTTCCGCATCCGCAGCGGAATCAGGCGCACCTCGATCTCGGAATCCACCGTGACGAGGAACAACAGCCGAAGATCGGTGCGGTATCGCGCATGGCCCCCGATGCCTTCGTAGTCGTCGACGACGTCGCCGCACCCGTACAGAATCGGTTTGCCGCGGTAGAACTCGATCGGCCGCGGATGGTGTGCCGAATGCCCGTGCACCACATCGACTCCCGCATCGATCAACCGATGCGCGAAGCGTCGTTCGCTCGGTGTCACCCGGTAGCCCCAATTGGGCCCCCAGTGGATGGAGACGATCGCGACGTCCTGTGGGCGGGTGTACGCCGTCACCGTCTCCGCGATCTCGTCGGTCGCGGCGAGGCTCGGGGCGTCGCCGACCCGCCACAGTCCCGGCCGGTCGTGCTGCGCCGCCCAATATTCCGGAACCCCGCTCGATCCCGCGGCGACCGACACGATCACCGCCCGTCGCCTGTCGTCGAGTTCGGCTGTCGCGGGGGCACGGGCGCCGTCGAGATCCTCGCCGGCTCCGGCGTGGTCGACGCGAGCGGCATCGAGCGTGCGGAGGGTGTCGGTGAGTCCGCGCACGCCGAAATCCAGCACGTGGTTGTTGGCCAGCGCGCAGACGACCGGCGCGATGACGGTCAGCACCGGCACGTTGCGCGGGTTCATCCGATAGTGGATGCCTTTGGCGGGAGCGAACGTCCCGCCCGCGGTGATCGCGGTTTCCAGATTGATCAATCGCACGTCGGCCAGCGCGAGAAACGGCAGGGCGTCACCCCACGGCGCGCGGAAGTCCACGGGACGGGTGAGCGGGCCGTTGGCATTCTCGGCCAGCTGCACATACGTGCGCGCGTCCTCGACGAATCGTTCGCGCAGCGCCGGGTCGCCGGGATGCGGCAGGACCTGATCCATCCCGCGGCCCAGCATGACGTCGCCGCCGAGTAGCACCGTCGGCATACCACCATTGTCGATCACCGATCGGTCGCGCGCCTCGACCGGGACGACAATGGTCCTATGACCGCCGGTGTCGAACTGCGCGTGTACGCCGAGCTGAACGATTTCCTGCCCCCGGACGTCCGGTTCACGGCGCAGCGGCGGCCGATGCGTCCGCATCAGACCGTGAAAGACATCGTGGAGGCCGCGGGCATCCCGCACACCGAGGTCGATCTGTTGCTGGTGAACGGCGCGTCGGTCGGCTTCGGCCACCACCCGTGCCCCGGCGATCGGCTCGCCGCGTACCCGATGTTCGAAACGCTGGACGTCGGGCCGCTGACTCGGGTGCGCGCCCGCCCGCTGCGCGATCCGCGCTTCGTCGTCGACGTCAATCTGGGCGGGCTCGCGCGGCTGCTGCGGCTGCTGGGAATGGACGTCCGCTGCGAATGGGACGCCGAGGACGCCGTGCTGGCCGAGATCGCGGCCGCCGAGCACCGGATCCTGCTGACTCGCGACCGCGGACTGCTCGAACGCCGCAATGTCACCCACGGTGTGTTCGTGCACGCGGACCGTCCGTTCGAGCAGGTCGTCGAGGTGATCCGCCGTCTCGACCTGACCGGTCGGCTCGCGCCGTTCAGTCGCTGTGTGCGCTGCGGCGGCGTCGTCACCGATGTGGCCAAGGACGACGTCATCGATCGGATCCCGCCGCTGACCCGCCGCTACTACGACGACTTCCGGCGATGCGCGCAGTGCGGCCGCGTCTACTGGGCGGGCTCGCATCAGCGGCGGCTCGACGACCTGGTCGCCCGCGTTCGCGCCGCGACCGGGTCACCGCGCTGAGGTCAGAGACCCTTCTCCTGGCCCGCGAGGAACATGTAGCTCTTCTCCTCGACGCGCCGCCGAATGCGCCACCGACCCTCGACGCGGGCGAAGGTGTCGAGGTACCACAGCCCGCACAGCATCAGGCTCTGCGCGCCGTTCTCGCCCGCGACGAGCATCGGGTTGTGGCACATGGTGCGCGCGGTCGCGGTGTCGCCGTCCACCGTGATGGAGGAATTGCCGACCAAGTGCTGGAAAGCGGGGAAATTCGGGAGGACGTCGGCCAGGAATTTCTTGGTCGAGGCCAGATCGCCCGCCGGTCCGCCCATCGCGGTGTAGTCGATGTGCGCGTCGGCGGTGAAGATCTCGTCGAGCAGATCCCACTGCCGAGTGTCGACCGCGTGCGAATACCGGACCATCAGATCCTCGATCTCGAGCCGATCCGAAATCTCCTGCAACGACAGCATGGGTGCCTCCGAAGGTGCGACGGCGGGGCCTCGCCCCACCCTAGAACACGTTCCTATCTCGTGGACCGGTCCGCGCGCTGCCGTTCGTCGGAAATACCGGACCACACGGAGCCACGCGAGCGTCACCTCGCCCCACCCGCTAAACCATCCGCGCGGGCCTCATCGAGCCGTGACGCGCTACGGCTGGTCCGTGGCGACCGGGTCGTGCGGTGCCTGCTCGCCGGTGTCGGGGCCGGGGGAGTAGGGCGAGACGATCGCGGGACTCCAGGTGAAAGGTGCTGTGTCGGCGGTGAGCGGGCGTCCGGCGGCCGCCGCGAAAGGCTCGTTGTTCCCCGTCATCCGGGTGATCGTGCGTTCGAGCGCCGGGAGGATCTCGGTGATCTCGAGATCGTCGTGCGCGAAACGGCCGACCAGGGCGTAGACCATATTGCTCAGCACGAGCCCGACGTCGGCGATGTAGTCGGCGTCGATGCCCGCGAACAGGGTGCTCGCGGCGGGCAGGACGGCGTCGAAGCCCTGGGTGTCGAGTCGCTGGCCGCCGGGTCCGGAGCGCGCGCGGTAGTAGGCCACCAGCATCCGGGGATTGTCCTCCCACGGCTCGAACACGTACCGGACCATCCGCACCAGACCGTCGGCCAGCGACTCGTTCTCACGCGGCGGCGCCATCTCGGTGTAGATGTTGGCGGCCATCCACTGTTCGACCGCGGCCAGGATCAGCTCGTCCCGGGTCGGATACAGCTTGTAGACCGTGGCCAGCGAGACGTGCGCCTGTTTCGCGACAGCGCGCAACTGGACCGCGTCGTAGCCGTCGGAATCGAGCAGCGACAACACGGTGTCGATGATCTTCGTTGCTGGATCGCTCTCGCCTGTCCTGGCCACCTCGCTACGGTAATCCAGGGCGCCGGTGCGTCCCGGCATCTCGCGAGTGCGCCGAGGCCGCCGCCCCCCTCCACAGTGCGGCGGCATCGGCGCATCGCGTCAGATACGTGTACCCACGTCGCGGGCGACGAGGTTGTCCAAGGCCCGTTCGGCGACCGCCGCGATGGTCATCGAGGGATTGCAGGCGGCGGTGCTGCCGGGCATCAGCGCACCGTCGAGCACGTAGAGCCCCGGTTGGTCGTGGACCCGGCCGTCCAGGTCGCACACCGCGCCCATGCTCGCCCCGCCCAGCGGATGCCAGGTCGAGGGGAACAGGGCGTTGGTGTCCAGCAGGACGCCGCCGGGTCCGGCGATCTCGTGGACGGCCGGACCGATGTGGTTGTCCTGGATGCCGCGGTCACCGTCCTCCGGCCAGTGCAGTATCGCGTCGTCGCGCGCCGCGTCGTAGCCGAACGCGCCGCGCCCGTCGCTGACGCCGTAGCCGACCATCATGGTGCTGGCGACGTCGAGCGACAGCGGCGGGATGGACGCCTGGATCACGGTGTAGGCGGCCCGTGGATCGGCCCAGTTCTTGCTGCCGTAGATCACCGGGCCGCCTTGCGGCGCACCGAATCCCGCGGCGGGATCGGCCCACACGTAGATGCGGTCGGCGTTGGTGCCCCAGCCTTGGCCGAGGCCGTCGGGCAGGTCGGGGATCAGGCCCTTGGCGCCTGCGCGCACCAGCAATCGGGTGGTGTTCAGGCTTCCGGCGGCCATGATCAACGCACCGGTGGTGAGGACCTTGTGCCCGACCACGGCGCCGGTGGTGTCCAGGTGTTGCACGTGCACGATCCAGCGACCGTCGGGTGCGCGTTCGACGTCGGTCACCTCGTGCAGTGTCTCGACCCGCACCAGCCCGGTGGCTTCGGCGGCGGCGATGTAGGTGACGTCGACGGAATGCTTGCCGCCGTTGTTGACGCCCATCGCTCCGTCGCCGTTGGTGTAGGACGCCTTCATCTCCCCGCGCAGTTCGGCCAGCGCGAAATCCCAGTCGATCGGCATCGGGATCTTCGACAGCGGCATCCCGGCCGCACGCACACGGTCGGCGAAAACCCTTGCCGCCCGATAGTTCTCGGTCGCGATCAATTCGTCCGGCGCTTCGGCCAGACCGAGCATCCGCGCCACCCTCGGGTAGTGCACCCGGTTCATGGTGGCCCAGTCCAGCTCCTGCGGAAAATGCGCGTCGAACACGTGCTCGGCGGGTTGCAGCGACATGCCCTGGTAGACCAGCGACCCGCCACCGACTCCCGCGGCGCACAGCGCCGTCATGTTCACGCCGGGCACCGCCTCCACCAGACCGGTGTAGGGCTCGAACGCGAGAGGCTTGCCGAACAGGTTCGGGCTCGACCTGCACCACAGCAACCGTTTGTCCGGCGCGGAGGCGCGGGGAAAGGTCTCCGCGTTCGGCCCGGTGGGCCAGCGCAGGCCGCGCTCGAGCACCGTCACCGGTACGCCTGCTTGCGCCAAGCGCAGTGCGCTGACTCCGCCGCCGAACCCGGAACCGACTACGACGACGCGGTGCTCTTCATAGGTCAGCGGAACGCTGCTGACCCGCGCGGCGACCGGAGCGGGCACCCCGATCGAACGAGCGCCGAACAGTACGGCGCCCGCTGCGGCGGCGCCGGTCAACATCGACCGGCGCGAGATTGCTTTCATGACAGGACCTTCGGGGTGATCGTCGGCCACCGCGCGGTTCGGCGGCGGCCCCTTGGCGTGCGCCGCGTCGTTGCGGCGCACGGGAATTCAGTCGAGGGTGCAGCCGGCGACCGGTTTGCCTGCGAGGCGATCGAGCAGGTAAGTGATCGCGTTGTCGGGGCCGAAGCCGTCGATCAGTTCCGGTCCGAAGTGGTTGGGGATCGTGGCGCCGGAGAAGATCGGCGGCAGGTCGTTGGTGCGGAAGGTGACGGTGGCCCCGTTGGCGCACCAGTCTTCGGCGAGCCGGCGGGCCTGGTTGTAGGGGACGGTGTCGTCGTTGAGGCCGCTGGTGATCAGTACCGGTGTGGTGGGCGTCAGGGTGCCGACGCGGAGTTCGCTCAGCGCGCGCGCCGCCTCGGGAATCGCGTGCAGATGTTCGGTGAGTGATCGGCCGTCGATCGTCAGCGAGCTGGTCTGCAGGAAGGGGTGGTGGGTGATGACGTCGCCGATACACGAGGTGCTGAGCGTGTCCAGCATGGCGCGTCCGGCGGGACTGGTCACCCGGTCGACTGCCGTGTGCAGCTCGGGGTAGCGCGCGAGCATGCCGTTGATGGCGAATCCGATGGCGCCGCCGATCAGCGCGCCGTCGATGCGCTCGAGGATCTTCGCCAGATCCGCGACTGGCCCGCCTGCCCAGGTGCCCTTCAGATTCAGCTCCGGCGCGTAGCTCGGCTGCATCTCCGCCGCCGCGGCGGCCGCGCCGCCGCCTTGCGAGTAGCCCCAGAACACCAGGGGGGTTTCCGGTCCGACGCCCGCCAGGTTGTTGGCCGCGCGTGCGCCGTCGAGCATGGCGTGTGCGCCCTCGATGCGATTGGCGAAGGTGTGGATGCCCGGGGTGCCCAGGCCGATGTAGTCGGTCACCAGAACTCTGGCGCCGAGCGCGCTCCACACCGCGGACGACGGGAGTTCCTGATTCGCCGACAGCCCGGGCGACGGATCGGTGAACAACGCCATTCCGGTCGAGAACGCCACCGACATCGCGCACCGGTCGGCCTGACCCGAGGTGCCGGGGCCGATGACAACGGTCGGGCGCGGGCCCTCTCCCTGCCAGGGACCGGTGGCGTCGATGAACGTTCCTGTCACCGCGACCGGCGACCCGTCCTGGAGCCGCGTCGTGTACATGACGTGCTGCGCTTGCCCCGGCCATCCCGCGACCGTGGGGGCGGTCGCGAACAGCGGCATCGGCTGGGTCTTGATGATCGCGCCTGGGCCGGACGGGATCTGGGCGGGCGGAGTGTAGAAGGCGCTGACCTCGTCGGCCGCCGCTTCCTTGATGTCCATCCCGACCCCGGCTACGGCGGTGGCACAGGCCAAGGCCACCGCCGCCGCCATTCGACCGGCCCGCGGTAGCGACCCGGACCGCGAACGTCCTTCGTGCTGTCGAAGCATCGATAACTCTCCGTGAACTCCGCCCCCGGCGCCGTCGCCGGAGTGCCCTGTATCGCATCGCGTCTGCGGGATGACACCCGTCACAGCCGCGATGCGGTGTACAGTAACATGGTTACTGCAAGGTGCGAATCCAATCGGTCTCAGAATCTGGGGAGTCACTCGAACGAAGAAGCCAGATCCAGCCGTGCCGGGACGTGCCGGATGACCGTAGCGTCGGTCAACGCGAAAAGTGATGTGCGCGAAGGAATTACGGCAGCGTTGCCAGCGCGTCCGCCGCGAGGGCGGCGAGGTCGCGGGGCAGCACACGGGTCACATCGAGGGCGCCACTCGCCTCGACGATCCGGGCGACCTCGTCGATATCGCCGGCTGTGAGGCACTCGCGACGAATCATGTTCGCCAACCGGCCATCCCGCGAGCGGCCGGGCGAGGAAAGGCCACTCGTCGCGGACGGCGGCCGCCATCAGCACGCTGAGCAGATCGGCGCACACGTCCACGCCGGGCGTCATCAACGCGCTTCGAGTGACCGCCACGGACCTGTTCGCCCGGTACGGTCGCACATATGAGCAAGGCGATCGTGGAGCTGTCCCACCCGATCTCCGACGGCATGCTCACCTACCCCGGTCTGCCTGGGCCGCGAGTCACCACGGAGGTTTCGCGGGAGCGGTCGCCGCTGATCGACATGATGTACGACATCGCACGCGTGAACATGGTCGGCAACACCGGGACCCATATCGATGCACCGTTCCATTTCCATGCCCGCGGCGTCGATATCGCCGAGCTGCCGCTGGAGCGGCTGCTCAACGTGCGGATCGTCATGATCCGTGCGGAGGGGGTCCGCGCGGTGGGACCGGATGCGCTCGGCGACCCGGCACGACTGTGGGGCAGGGCGGTGCTCGTGCACACCGGATGGTCGGCCCGGTGGGGCTCGCCCGCCTACCTCGGGCCGGGGCATCCGTTCCTGGTGGGCGAGGTCGCGGAGGCGCTGGTGGCCGCGAACGTGGCGCTGGTCGGCATCGATTCGCTCGATATCGACGACACGTCCCTGCCGACGCGACCGTGCCACCACACACTGCTCGGCGCGGGCATCCCGATCATCGAGCACATGACGAACCTCGACGCGGTCCCGAACACCGGCGCCCGGCTGGTCGCGCTGCCCGCGCCGATACACGGGATGGGCACGTTCCCGGTGCGCGCGGTCGCCTGGACCGACCACGGCGTCGGTCGCTGATCAGGCATCGTTCGTGCCGTGCGAGTGTGCGTCAACCACAGCAGAAGGGGTTGTCGCATGGATCGCCGATTTCACTGGCGTAGGCGACGAAGTCTCCGATGGGCTCCAGGATCTCCTCGACCGTCCCTGGCTCCAGCGCCGGAGCGGAAGGGTCGAACGGCTTGCCCCACGTCGATGGCGTGTCATCGATGTCGAAACGGCGCAGCCCGTCGACGAAGAGCGTCCAGAGCGGGTGATCGGGAAAGCAGTTGAGCCGCAACACCCACCACGATCCGTCCACACAGGCCGCGACCGGGAAATGCGCTTTCCCGGTCTTGCTCCACCGAGGCCGTGCGTTCAACTCCGGGTATGACATGCCCACAGTCTCGTCGATCGAGCCGTCACCCGTCACGCGCGACCGTTCGGGAGGGTCGCCCCGGGCGCGGCCCCGCGAACGCGGTCCAAGACATCGGCGGGCCGATCGGGAACGGTGTCACCGCGCCAGGCGACGTGCTGGTCGGGGCGGACGAGCACGAGGTTCCGCTCGTACTGGATGCGCGCGTGCTCGTCGCGGATGTCCACGACATCCAACGGCAGACCGCGTTCGGCCGCGGCCGTCACGAAGGCGGTGACGTCGCTGTCGTCGAAGCGCAACAGGGTGAAACCGCGGCCGAACAGATCGAAGACGGCTTGGCCGTCGGCGAGGAACAGACTCGGTGGCCGGGTCCCGGGCAGTGTGCCGGGGAGGTAGGTGTGCATGCTGTCGGTCGGCGCGGGGTGTCGTTCGTGACAGATGACGGGTGAGTTGTCGTAGCGGTACCCGTATTCGATTCCGTCGGCTTCGTTTTCCAGGTTGCCCAGATCCAGGATCTCCCGGCCGGCACGACGACGGTCGCGATCTCCCGACCAACCCTCGTCGTGAATTCGCTTGCGGTAGCCGGTCTTGATCGCCAGGCGCACCAGCGTGTGCCGTGCGGAGGCCGTCCGGTTGCGCACCGCGACCGGACGGCGCTCGGCTTCATACGCGTGCAGCAGGCGAGGATCCGCCCATCCCTGCACGACGGCGGCCAGCATCCAGCCCAGGCCCACCGCGTCACCCACTCCGGTGTTCATGCCGTATCCGCCTGCGGGGACGACCTGATGTGCGGAGTCGCCTGCCAGCCAGACCCGTCCGCTGCCGTAGCTGTCGGCCAGCGACAGCCGCGGACGCCAGGCGTTGGCGACGACGATGTCGCAGTCGAACTCGATTCCCAAGCGCGCGAACAGAAACCGCTTCGGATCGATCGCCTCGGCATCGACGCCCTGACCGATGGGCATGTGCAGTGTCCAGGTGTCGCGATCGTTCTGCGAGATCAGCGTCCATCCCTCGGGTGACTGGGTGTGCCAGGCCGTGCCGAACCGTTCGAGCGGCCTGCGGTCGGGCGAGGTGAAGTGGATCAGGTAGACCCTGCCGTCCATCGGCCTCTCGCGCTCTTCGCGATAGGCGCGGACTGCCGCCGCCACTACACGTCCCAAGCCCAGTTCGCGCGCGGCGAGGCGGCGCAGATCGATGTCGTCCAGGTCGATGCCCAACCCTTTGCGCACGATGCTCCCCGCACCGTCGCATCCGGCGAGGAACTGCGCGCGCACCGTGCGGGTCCGCCCGGTCGCCGAGCAGCGGATCACCGCGTCGACCCCCGCGTCGTCCTGACGAAACGACTCGAGCCCCCAGCGGTAGCGGACGTCGATGACTCCCGCCCGGGTCTCGAGAATCTCTTTCAGCGCGGGCTCGAGCAGCGCCTGTGACACCCGCATCGGGGGTTCCAGCGTGGTCGTGCCGTCGTTGCGCTCGCGAATGAGCGCACGACCTTCGGCGACGGTCGGGTAGCGGAAGCGCGCCAGTTCCCACCCGCTGAGCTTGGTCACCCACGACACGTCGAACGGATGATCCTCCGGCACCGCGACTTTCCGCACGTCCTCGGCCACACGCAGCTTGCGGAACAGTTCCATGCTGCGGCCATTGGTGATGTCCATCTTCGGGTGCGTGGTCGTGGACGGGTTTCGTTCCACCAACATCGCGGCCACACCGTGGTGCGCCAATGTCAACGCCAAGATCAGACCGACCGGACCGCCACCGACGACAAGGACCGGAACCTGCTCGTCCTCCGCTTCCGTCGCATCGGCATTCGAACTCATGGTCACGCCCCTTCGGTACCGCGGCTGGGATCACCCACGAGCAATATTGAACACTACTGTTCAATTCGGATCAAGTTTGCCTATCGTCAGAGCACGGGTCGATCAGGCTCGTCCAGCTGCCGTGTCACTGCCCGCCGTCGATTGCCGATCGCCGCATGGAGCACCGGCCTCGAGGCGACTCCCGCAGATCGCCACCATGGCGGGGACGGCGGCGAATTGGCCGGAAGCGGCGTCCATCGGCACCGGCCTGTTGCGCGCTGATGTCGTGGCGGCGGCACGCCGGGAGTGAGACGGCGAGCGGTCAAGGGGCTTCGGTCACCACTCCGAGGGCGAACTCCGGCACGATCCGGCGAATACCTTCGTACGCTGAAAGCATGGCTGACGGAGGTGCATGGACATGATCAAGGTGTTCCTGGTCGATGATCACCACATCGTGCGGCGCGGGGTGGCCGACCTCATCGATACCGAGTCCGACATGGACGTCGTCGGCGAAGCGGGCAGCATGTCGCAGGCGCTGGCGCGAATCCCCGCGCTGCGACCCGATGTCGCGGTGCTGGACGTGCGGTTGCCCGACGGCAACGGCATCGAGCTGTGCCGCGAGCTGCTGAACCAGCAGCCGGAGCTGCGCTGCCTGATCCTCACCTCGTTCACCGACGAGCAAGCCATGCTGGACGCGATCCTGGCCGGGGCCAGCGGCTATGTGGTCAAGGACATCGGAACGACCGACCTCGTCGACGCTATCCGCGATGTCGGATCGGGCAAATCACTGCTGGACAACCGGGCCGCGGCCGCGTTGATGGCGAAGTTGCGCGAAGAGGCCGAGGCCAAGACGGGACCGCTGGCCGCGCTCACCGATCAGGAGCGTGTTCTGCTGGGTCTGCTCGGTGAGGGGTTGACGAACAGGCAAATCGCCCAGCGAATGTTCTTGGCGGAGAAGACGGTGAAGAACTACGTGTCCCGGCTGCTGACGAAACTGGGTGTCGAACGACGCACCCAGGCCGCGGTGCTCGCTTCCAAACTGAATGCCTCTAATAACCGGGGCTGAGATTCGCGGCGGTGCACGAGCGCGTCTATCCGGGGTTCGTATTCCGTAGCGGCCGGGTGGATGTCAATCGTGCCTCCTGTCATCTGTCTGTTCCTCCGTTCAACTCAGCGGGCCCGATCGCGGTTCGACAGGGCCGATGGTTCCTGTCGAACCGCGATTCGTCACCGAGAATGTCAGCGACTTCGGGTACCTTCCGGACAACCTCGGCGGTAGGCGTAATCGTGCTCGTCAATCGCGAGGCTGCTGCTCGGTCCGGACCGGACCCCGGCGTTGGGCGAGACGGCGCAGCCGCTCGTGCTCGAGCCAGAACACCGCGACGCTGGAGATGAAGCACAGCGCGGTAACGGTGGCGCCGACCGCGACCCATCGGGTGAATCCGTCTCCCGCTGCGGTGAGCGTGGATGCCAGGCTCACCACACCCGCGATGAACAGCACGATGCCGGGGATGTTGTAGATGTCGGCGAGGCTTTCTCCCGGCTTGGCGTGGTACTGCTGGCCGGATGTCGTGTCGCTCACGGTGATTCCTCTGGTGTCGGTTCGAGCAAGCCGCCGCTGGGAGGTGCCGCGGCCCGTCATCACCATGCCCGCCGAGGCGAACCCGAGCGCAGAGTCGTTGGTCCTTGTGCGGCCGGACCAAGGTCGACACAGCCCGGTGACTTACCCTCCCGCACCGCAGGAAAACGCCTCGAGGCAAGCCTGTTTTGCAGCGCTGGCGTCGCACAACCGGCCGCTGGGATGCGTCGGCCCGCTGGCGACGGTGTCAGGCGTGGACGGGAGAGAGCAGTACCTCCGCGAGCGATCGGCGTGGGGTGATCGGCGGCGGCTCAGTGGTGTCGGGAGCCTGGCCCACACGCAGGATGACTTGGGGGTGTGCGGAGTTGTCGAGGATGTCGCGTCGCAGCTGAAGGCGTCGGTCGGCGCTGTCGAGAGGGGCCGAGAGCGGGCAGGTGGCCAGCCCGATGTTGGTCGCGGTCAGCAGTACCGCGCTCATCGCCTCGCCAGCACGCAGTTGCGCGAGTGGGTCGTCGTCGGAGGTGGCCAGCAGAAGCAGGTCGGCGTGATCAGGCCCTTCGGTCGCATCGGCCCAGTCAGCGGTGGTCAGCGCGCGTTCAGAGGCAAAGTCGGCCCAGGTCTCCTGGGTGCGGTATGCCGTCGCGTCGTCGAGGTCGTAAGGTCCTCGGCTGCCGGATGCGGGGGAGTCGTCTGCCCAGCCTCGCGTCGCTGATCGCGTCCCGACAGTCGAGCGCTCGGCGATACGGTCGTGAAGCGGTCGAATCAGTGCGCCCAGAGCCGCGGCACGTTCGGCCAACAGCCCAAGGTATCCCGGTGGGACGGCCCAGTCGCTGTAGCGCCTGCGGTCGCTGCGCCGACGGGTGATCGCGGCGCTCATGGCGATGTCCTGGCCGGTGGGCCGCCGCGCCACGGCTGCCACGGTGGCCAGATGGTCCGGGTTGTCCGGACTCGGCATCCGATGCACGATCGTCGCCCAACCCAGCGCGGCGAAGGCCACCGACAGATGATGCAGTGCCGCCCCGCAGCCGAGTAGCACATCACGCCGGTCGCCCACGGACAGCGATCGTGTCCGATCCAGATACAGATGCACACTGCCCGGAGCGATCCGCCAGCGCCACGGCTGCATGTTGCCTCTCGACGGCGCGCGCAAGGCCAGCGCCAAGGCGGTGGCGACGGTGTCTTCCTCCGGTAGTCCGCGGTCGTCCATGGGTGTCGTAGCCCTTCGCGGGTCGAATCGCTTTCCTCCACGATCCCCCTGCCGCAGCGCCCTGCGGCAGGGCACGATGACCCCTGATGAGCGGACTTCCGCCCGACACGGCCGGGACTCGGCCAGTTCGATCTCATCGGGCCACCGGTGTGGGGATCGGCTCGTCGCCAGGATTGCGGATCAGTGGCCGTCGCCGGGGATTTCCGCGGTCGGCTCGGCCGAGGAGGCGCGCACCCGCGCCAGCGCAGCGACCAGACTGTGGCGGACCTGTCGCGCGATGGGGTTCCATGCGTGCGTGTGGGTCTGCTCGACCATGGTGAGCGGGTCGGCTGCCTCGATGACGCTATAGCGGCCCTCCGCGCGCACGACGAGGGTGCAGCCCATCATCAGTCCGAGACGTCGGTCGATGTCCAGTGCTCGGGCGGCCAGTTCCGGATTGCACGCGCCGAGAATCACGTAGTCGGCGATGTGCCGACCGGTGCGGGCGGCCACGGTGGCACGCACGTCGAGTTCGCTGAGCACGCTGAAGCCGTGTTCGACGAGTGCCTCGCGGACGAGAAGCACGGTGTCGGCGACCGACGCCGCGACAGTCGCGCTCAAATCCGTGGGTGCGACCGGGATACGGATCTCGGTGACCAGGTCGTGAGCGCTCACCGCCTGCTCGGGCGCGACCAGATACACCTCGGTAGGCGGCCCGACCGCCCGGTACGGCGCTGCGCCGAGCCAGGTTTCGAGCGCGCGGTAGGCGCGGGTGATCGTCTGGTAGCCGCCGCGGTGGACGGTGCGCGCATACCAGCCGAACTCAGTGGCTCGCATCGTCGGCTCGTCGGCGACCCCCGAAGGGGAATCGGCCGTGCCGACAGGAAGCGCGAAATCGACCTCGACGATGGTTCCGGGGCGAAAGTCGCCATGGTAGGTGGTCGACGGCGGCCCCGAGGCCGTCAGTCCGGCGGAAGCGGCGAGAGCATAGAGCGCGTCCATGCCAGCGCCGATGTCGTCGCCGGCATGGTCGGCGCGGATCGTGCGGTGCAGCTGGAGCACCGTGTGCGGAACCGACTCGACCACCGCGACCTGGTAGGGCATGACCGAGATGCCTTTCGCTCAGCTGCGGTGAGCGCTGCGCTCGAGTTCGTGAGCGAGCTCTTCGCCCCACCGGCGGGCACGATCGAGTTCGCCGGCGCTGAGCGGCCCGGTCATCCCGTCGACCAGGAAATCGGCGGGCTCGCTGACCAGCTGGTAACCCAGACCGCGCAACCGTCGTGCGATACCGCGCGCTGCCGAGCCCGTCAGCCACCGCGGGTGGGCGGTCTTGGTTCCGAACGCCGCGGCGCGGGCGCCCTCGGGAACCGGCAGTGCGCTGCCGAGCCACTCACGGATACCGGTTTCTACCGCGACCGGTGCGGTGGTGCGGGTGGCGGCGTCACGACGTGTACGGGCCCGGCTGAGCCCGAAGACGTGGGTCGGGCCGCCGACCACCAGAAGATCGACCGTGGGCGCGGGCGACTGGGCCGCAGTGGTCACCTCGAGCAGGTCGACGGCGGCGTGCGCACCCGCCCCCTTGGCGATCGCCTCGGCAATCGTGGCGGTATTGCCGAACATCGACTCATAGACAACACGGACCCTCATCGGAGTCTCCTTCATGCCTCGGATTCGCGGCTCTGCAGGACTCGACGCTACGGCGGGCATCCCTTCGGCCGACAGTGCCGAACCGCCATCGCGGCGAGGACCTTCGTCGCCGAACGAGCCGCATCGCTGGCCCCCTCCCGGCTCGGGCCGGGCGATGTCACCACTGCATGCGCCCCGCGGTCATCGGTTCTGCCGCCCAAGCGCATGTTCGAGCAGGCCACGATGTCCATCTCACGCTGCGCCACGGTCGATCCGTCGTGCAAGCCGCTGCACGCTCGGCTGATGACAGTGACTGTTCTCCCGCAGCCTGCACCCATGGCGTCGACCGGTCCCGCAGCAGAGACGAACGGCCCTCGCAGTCGGGTCGGCGGGCCCTTGCGCCGCACGGCAGAAGCTTGGTCGAATCGAGGTTGCTTCCCGATTCGACCGACTGCGAGCCGATGCCTCGCCCCGGATGTGTGAGGGCGGTTTCCGTGCGGCGCGCCGGTGGGCGACTGCCGACACAACCTCGACGCGAACGACAGGAGATATCGATGACCACGGCACAGATGATCATGCATCCCGGCGCGGCCTGTATCAGCGTGCGCGACACCATGCAGACCGTGGCGGAGCGGATGCACCAACTGGATGTGGGTGCGATGCCGATCTGCGACGGAGAGGGGCGCCCCGTCGGCATAGTCACCGACCGCGACATCGTCGTCAAATGCCTCGCAATGGGCCACTCGCCCCACACCACGACCGCGGGCGAGCTGGCTCAGGGCATCGAGGGACTGCACACCGTCGAGGCGGGCGAGGACATCGGCAATGTGCTCGCTGTCATGGAGCGCCACCAGATCAGGCGGCTACCGGTCACCGAGCACGGACGCCTCGTCGGCATCATCACCGAAGCCGATCTGGCGCGACGAATGCCCGATGAGACGGTAGGGGAGTTCGTCGAAGCGGTGTGCGCGCAGCATCTTCCGACCCCCGCCTCGCAGACCACCGAGAGCACCACGCTGTAGCGACAACGGAAATCAGAGCGGCATTGGTGTCACGCGACCGCAGCCGCCGCGCACGCCTGCCGTGCTGTCCCCACCGCGCCCAGCGACACCGTCGAACAGGTGCTCGCCGGAATTCGAGGGCGCAGGTTTCGCCATCCGAACCGACGAATCATCAACGCCGAACGCGTTTTTCGTCACTGTGACGCATTAGACCGGCTGGCCACAGGGCGGGGAAGTAGCCTTTCGAGCCAAATCTTGGCAATTTCCAAGACATTAGAATGATTCCGACGATCGCCGGAAAATTTACGGCCGTAGAAATATGCGCCGAGGGGACAACGGCGACGTTCCGTGACACAGAGTCACACCTCAGGAATACGAGAAACGGCGGATGCCGACGAGCGCCGGACACGAGACGCAACAGCAAGCAAATCAACGACATTCGACGGCGACCGAACCCCTTCCCCCGACGCCGTTCTCGCGCCGATAATCGACATTATGTCAAGTAACACCCGTGAAGCGTGACCCCCAAACCGTCACTGCGCCCTCTCGCCCAACACCCCGGGCCTCGTGCTCGAACCGACAAGGACATGCTCGATGCACCCGTACATCGTGCCGCTCCACGAACATCTCACACCCACCCGACGCCCTCGACCGCGCCCGTCACTCGCGCCGCACAACGCGCACCGGCCGAGCATGCCAATCCGCTGGCGGACAGTCCGATTACGCCGTGTGGTCACACGTTCAACTAACCTCCAAGCGGTGCTTGGACATTCACATGCGACCAGCGGCGCGCTCGCCTGGTCGGTGGCGGCGGCGACGCTGCCTCTCGCGGCGTTGACCTATCCGGTATTGCAGACCAGCGAGGCTCGGCTGGGACCGGTCGACATCCTCCTCGGCGTCTTCCTGACCGCGGGCGCGGCGCTGCTGCCCGATGCCGACCATCCCAAAGGAACGATCGCGCATGCGCTCGGCCCACTCTCCTATTTCCTCTGCAAAGTCATCTCGACCGTCGCGGGCGGACACCGGCAGGCCACCCATTCCTTCGCGTTCGTGATCGTGGCCGCGTACGGTACTTGGGCCGGAATGCACTGGATCGGACGAGGATTCACCCTCGCACTCGTGTTCTTCCTCCTCGCCTTGGCAGTACGGGCCCTGCACCTGTACCCGCCGGGCGACGGAATCCGCTCGTGGGGCACGGTCGTCGTCCTCGCGACCGCGGGCACCTTCGCGATGGACAACTGGATCAGCGACCGGCCCGCCTGGTTGCCGTTCTGCGTCGGCCTCGGCGCCTTCGCCCACCTCGTCGGCGACTGCCTCACCGACCGCGGCTGCCGGCTGTTCTGGCCGTTCAAGCTGCGTACTCGCCTGCCGATCATCGAACGAACCGGGAACAAGCTCGAAACCTGGATTCTCACACCGCTGTTCGCGGTAGCCACGCTCGGCGTGCTGTGGCACGTGTTCACCACGAGTCCGTAGCGGAACGGGTGGGTCGCCACGGTGACCCACCACTCCCCTCGTCTATGCGTCTTTCAAGTCGTAAGAGGTCGAAAGAAGTTGCCCGTCTTCAGGGTTGCAATATAGATCGATATGCATATCTAGATATCGGTATCTTTTATCAGACCTTCACGGCCGAGGCCAAGGCCGTCGGTCGATCCGCTCGATATCGGTGTTGAACCGCTCCAGGAATCCGGCGAAAGCCGCCACGTCGGCCGCCGACCACTCCCTCAGGACGGCCTCCAGCGCCGCGACGTTGTACGCGCGCTCGTCCTCGAGACGTCGCTCCCCTTCGGCTGCGACGCGAAACTTGCGGGCCATCCCGCCCTCCGGATCGGGAATGCGTTCGACAAGACCGGCTTTCATCATCGCGGTCGTCTGCCGGTGCAGTGTCGAGGTGTCCAACCCGAAGGCATCACTCAACTCCCCCACCGACATCGGACCCTGCACCTGCAACCGGCACAGCACGATGTAAGCGCTGCGATCGAGGTGGCCGGTTGCCCGGCGCGTCTTGGTGCGGAGTCGCGGCCCTCGCCGCCCTCGCCATCCCGGGACGCCGCGCGCCGGCCGTGGCGACGGAGAAGGACGCACGAGACATGGCCGCCGCCAACGCTTGACATTCGACGCGGGTGGATTCGGCTTGGCACAGCGTCGAATCAACCCGCGTCCGGATGGAACTCCCTTCCCCGTCTTTGCTTCGCAAGGTTTGCCGGGCGCTGAAGGGCTATCGATATCTCATGGTTAGATGCGCATATTTCCATATCGAGATGTAGTTTTCCGTACTCGATTCTTCAGCTATTCCGGCTCCGCCGCGGATACGCTGGCCGCCATGTTCGCAGGCTCGACCATGCAACCGCACCGCTGGACTCCGCCGTCCGCCCCCGAGAGGGCGCGCGAGAAACGCAGCACTCCCCCACTGCCGCCGGTCACCAGGATCGAACTCCCCGGCGCAGCACCCGAAGACGTGGTGCGCACGCCGGACGGAAGGGTGATCGCCGGCCTCGAGAACGGCGCGATCGTGAGCATCGACCCTGCCGGCGGGTCGGTGCGCGAAGTGGCGAACACCGGCGGCCGCCCGCTCGGACTGCACGCCGATGCCGACGGCTCCGTGCTGATCTGCGATTTCGCGCGCGGACTTCTGCGCATGGACCCCGACGGCGCGCTCGAGGTACTCGTCGACGAGATCGACGGCGAGCGACTCGCGTTCGCCAGCAATGTGGTTCGCGATGTCGACGGCACCATCTATTTCTCCGCGTCCTCGCGCCGCTATCCCCTCGACCAGTGGATGGGCGATCTGCTGGAGCATTCCGGCACCGGCCGCCTGTTCCGGCTCGACCCGTCGGGCAAGGTCGAAACCCTCCTCGACGGGCTGCAATTCGCCAACGGCGTGGTGCTCGCCCCCGATCGCTCCTGCGTGTTGGTGGCCGAGACCGGCGCGTATCGTGTGACCCGCTATTGGCTCACCGGACCGCGGGCGGGCACTCACGATCGGTTCATCGAGAACCTGCCGGGTTTCCCGGACAATATGGCGCTCGGTAGCGACGGCCTGGTCTGGATCACGTTGCCCGCCCCGCGTGATCCCCTACTGGACCGCCTGCTTCCACTGCCGGGCGTGCTGCGCCGCGTGGTGTGGTCGCTGCCGGCATGGGCGCATCCGAAACCGCCGCGCACAGTCTGGGTGCAAGCGGTCGATTTCGACGGGACGGTCGTGCACGATCTCCAGGCCGAGGGCGCGGATTTCTCGATGGTCACCGGGGTGGTGGAACACGACGGCACGTTGTATATGGGCAGTTTGACGGAGTCGGCCGTCGCCGTCAGTCGCGTGCCGAGCTGAACACTCCCCGCGACAGAATTCAGTGCACATATGTACACTGAATGCATGTCGGAGAGAATCCCGCAGCGCCGGGCGGAGGTTCGCGCCCTGGCCCGTTTGGCGGGCGACGAACTGGGTGGCGCGGTGGACGGCATCGCGACGATCCATCGGGCGGTGTCGGATCGCGTGTTCGCGGCCGTGCGCTTGGGTGTCGGACCTGCCGCGGAGCCGGTCAAGGTGGTGCACGACGCGATCACCGACGGCGTGTATCGGATCGTCGGCGGTGCGGCGATGACCGCGGGCGCGGTGGGCGAACGAGCGGCGGACCTGCCGGGCGCTCCCCCGTCCCGCACCGTGTGGGGTGCGGGATTCCTGGCGGCATTGCAGGGCCTGATCGGCGACAGCCTCGAGGAGGGCACGCCGATCCTCGCCGGTCCGATGACGTTCCGGGTGGACGGCAATCCCGTTGCGCCGGAGTCGATCTCCGAGCATGTGCCGCCGCGCGATCATCTGGTGGTGTTCCTGCACGGCTTGGTCGAGACGGAGCACGCGTGGCGGTGGGGCGGGCGGGCGACCTATGCCGAGCGCTTGGCAACGGACCTGGGGTGCGCGTGCGTGCAGGTGCGCTACAACAGCGGGCTGCACATTTCCCAGAACGCCCGGGAGTTCGCCGATCTGATGCAGCGGCTCGTCGAGCACTGGCCGGTGCCGGTGCGGCGCATCTCGCTGGTCGGGCACTCGATGGGCGGGTTGATCGCGCGAGCGGCGTGTTTCGATGCGGCGGAGCAGAATCGGGCATGGGTGCGGCTGGTGCGCCAGATCGTGTGTCTTGGTTCGCCACATCTGGGTGCACCGCTGGAGCAGGTGGTGCATCGGTTGTCGGCGGCGCTGGTGTGGTTGCCGGAGACCCGTCCGGTGGGCCGGATGCTACGGCGGCGCAGCGCGGGGATCCGGGATCTGCGGCACGGCTCGCTGGTGGACGAGGATTGGCGCGGTGTGGACGCGGACGCGCTGAAACGGCGTGCGGTGCGGGAGGTTCCGCTGCTGGAGGGTGCGGACCACTACTTCGTGACCGCGTCGTTCACGCGGAGTCCGCGTCATCCGCTCGGCCGGTTCATCGGTGACGGGCTGGTGCTGACGCCGAGCGGCGCGGGCCGGAGCCGGGCCAGACGGCTCGGTTTCGCGGAGGACAACGGTCTGCACGTGCCGGGCGCACATCATTTCGCCCTGTTGAATCACGACGCGGTGTACGCCGCGTTGTGTCGTTGGCTCGGCGGTGCGCCCGCCGCGGCCCTCGGTCCGGGCCGGGCGGGGTGAGACCGGTTCAGAAGAGCCGTTCGGAGTGGGTGTCGGCGGCGCGGCGAACGTCGGCGGCGAAGCGGTCTTCGATGTCGGTGTCGTCGTCGTGGTGGGCGGCGTAGAGCAGCAGGCAGCCGCGAATGCCGTCGAGCAGGTCTTCTAGCAGGTCGAGTGCCGGGCGGGCGGGATCGAGCCTGCTGACGCGGAATTCGGCGAGCAGGGCGGCGCGGGTGGCGTTGTCGATCTCGTAGCGGCGGGCGTGCTCTTCGAGTTCGGCGACGCGGGCGACGACGGCCCACGGGGCGGGCAGGTGGCCTTCGGAGACGGCGACGGCTTCGGCGATGAGGTCGACGACGATGTCGGTGGCCGTTTCGCCGCTGTCGAGTCGTTCCAGGACGAGGGTGGGGGTCGCGACGGGGATGGCTTCGATCTCGTCGGCTTCGGCGATGACGTCGGTGATGGGGAGGTCGGCGAGTTCGCCCGCGATCTCGGCGGCGGCGTGCAGCCAGTGGGCGGCGGCGACGGAGGCCGAGGCGGGGTCGAGTTCGGTGAACAGTTCGGGTGCGCCGAGCGGGTCGGTGCGCAGCAGTGCGTCGGCGGCGTGGACCTGGGCGGGCGAGACGTCGGGGCGGGAGAGTTCGACGGCTTGGCGGGCGCGGCCGGAGAGGTCGCCGAGTTCGGCGGCTTCGATGGCGGCCTGTTCGCGGTGGATCTCGGCGACGATGGTTTCGGTGAGTTCGGCGGTGTCGATGCTGTGCAGGCAGCGGCCGACGCGGTGGGCGGATTCGACGACGCCGCTGTAGGAGACGAGCAGACCTGCCTCGGTGGGCAGGTTCGGGTTGCGCAGCCCGCTCTCCACCACGGTGAAGTTTCGGCGTTCTTCGGCGCGGCGCCAGGCTTCGCTGTCGGGGACCTCGGGGTCGCCTGCGGCGGCAGCGGGGTGGGTGTAGGTGCGCCAGTGGAAGCGCGACAGCGTGGTCAGATTCGACGCCAAATCCGTTGCCAGCTCGGGTGCTGTCGGCGGCAGCATGGCTACCGTCTGGGCCTGGTCGCCGCGTCCGGTCGCCCAGATGGCGACGAGTGCGTTGCGGTCGGCGTCGAATGCGTATCGGGTCACGACGCCCATCCTCACGCATCGGGTGGCGGCGCGTGGGTGTTGGGTTGCTTTGGTTGTGCCGTCGACGGCGTTTCGGCATGGCACGCTGGTGGCCATGACTCTCGATCATGGTGATCCCGGGGATGCGCCGTCGATGCCCGGCCCGCTCGGTCCGGTGGTGAATCCGGTGCGTCCGTCGGCAGCGGAGGAGGCGAGAACGGTTGCGGCGTCGACGAATATCGCGACGTTGGCGAGTTCGAGCGAGGACGGGACGCCGTGGGCGTCGTTCGTGACGTACGGGCTGTTGGACGGTGCGCCGGTGCTGTGTGTGTCGCGGATGGCCGAGCACGGGCGGAATCTGGCGGCCGAGCCGCGGGCCAGTCTGTCGATCGTGGCGCCGGAGCTGCCCGCGGATCCGTTGGCGGGTTCGCGGATCACGGTGGCGGGCGTGGTGGAGCGGCCGGTGGACGCGGAGCTGGCGGCGGCGTGGGAGGCGCATGTGGTGGCGGTGCCCGCAGCGCGGATGTATGTCGATTACAGCGATTTCGCGCTGTGGGTGTTGCGGGTGCGGCGGGTTCGATGGGTCGGCGGGTACGGGCGGATGGATTCGGCGACGGGTGCGGAGTATCTGGCGGCGGAGCCGGATCCGGTAGCGCCGGTGGCGGCGCGGGCGATCGCGCACCTGAACGACGATCACGCGGATGCGTTGCTGTCGATGGCCCGGGCGCTCGGCGGTTATCCGGATGCGACGGCGGCGCGGTGTGAGCGGGCGGATCGGTACGGGCTGGATTTGCGGGTCGAGTCGCCGCGCGGGGTGGCGCGGACCCGGGTGGGTTATGCGGAGCGGCTCGATGGGATCGATGGCTTGCGCGCGGCGACAGTGGAATTGACGCGGCGTGCGCGGGAGGGTTGAGTAGTCCTACGCTTCCGGCGGCGTGCGGCATCGGTGATGCTGGCGGTCATGGAGCGGTATCGGGGGTTGTGGTGGGCGGTCGGTCGGCCCGCGGTGTGTTCGTTTGCCGGTGGTCGGCGAGGTGGTGTGTGATGCGGCCGCGGATTCTGGGGCGGGTCTGGCGAGATCACTGCGCGATGGCGGCACCGGAGGCGCCGGTCGATCGGCAAGATGTTCCGCGGCCGAGGCGGCGTGGCTCGATGATCGCGCGAGCGACGTCGTGCTCTGCGCGCGGGTCCGGCTGAAAGGGTTCGCTTCCCAGGCGACCTCGTGCGGCTCGTCCGAGACCGTCAGCTCACCGCTCACCGGTCGCCCGAGCAGGCAGATCGAGAACTCTTGCCGCACTTTGCCGTGGTCGTAGGAGAAGACGTGTGTCCCGGCACCGACCCCAGCCGGGCGCGCGACGCCCGAGCACGGGATCTCAGCGCGGGGGCACGGTGAGCATCGCGACGAGCATGTCGGCGATCTCGGCGGTGTCGTCGTCGAGGTGTGGGGTGCGGGTGCCGTCCTGGAGTGCGCGTTCGTAGTCGGCGACGAGTGCGAACAGCACGGTGGTCATGGTTTCCATGCGCCGGCGGCGGTGGCGGGGCTCGAGGTGCGGGAGGGCGGTGTCGAGGCGGGTGGCGATGATGCGGACCGCGGCGCGGTCGGCGCCTGCGAGGCGGCGTGCGTCGGCGATGACGGGGTGGGTGCGGACGACTTCGAGGAAGCGCCCGTAGTGGCTGGTGCGGTCTTGTCCGACGAGTTCGAGCATGGGGCCGACCAGCATGCCGACCAGGGCGTGCGGGTCGGTGCCGGTGCCGTCGGCTTCGTGGGCGGCGAGCATGTTCATGCGGCGTTGTTCGAGCCGGTTCATGCGGCGCTCGACGATGGCTTCGATGAGTCCGTTGCGGGAGTCGAAGTAGTAGTGGACGGCGGAGTTGTTGCGCTGGCCCGCGGCGGCGGCGATGTCGCGCAGCGGGACGTCGACGCCGCGTTCGGCGATGAGCCGCTCTCCCGCGGCGAGGAGGGCGGCGCGCGAGTCCTCGGCTTGCATGGACACCCACTGTACTGAACCCGAGTCTTGACCTTGTTAAGCACCAGTGATTAATTGGCTGGGAGATGTTCCGTGGGCGTACCGCGCCCACCGACGACCCGTTGCCCGGCGACGACCGAGCAGGAAGGCTGGTCCCATGCGGTTCACGTACGCGGAGACGATGACCGACCCGTCCTACTACGTGCCTTTGGCGCAAGCCGCCGAGGCGGCCGGGTACACGTCGATGGCGGTGGCCGACAGCGTCGCCTATCCGCGCGATTCCGACGCCACCTATCCCTACACCCCCGATGGCAGCCGGGAGTTCCTCGAGGACAAGCCGTTCATCGAGGCGTTCGTGCTGTCGGCGGCGATGGCGGCCGCGACGACCACGCTGCGGTTCACCCCGTTCGTGCTGAAGCTGCCCATCCGTCCGCCGGTGCTGGTGGCCAAGCAGGCGGCGTCGGTGGCGGCGCTGAGCGGCAACCGGTTCGGTCTCGGTGTCGGGATCAGCCCGTGGCCGGACGACTTCGAGATCATGGACGTGCCGTTCGAGAAGCGCGGCGCGCGCATGGACGAGTGCGTCGACATCGTGCGCGGACTCACCGCGGGCGGCTACTTCGAGTACCACGGCGAGTTCTACGACCTGCCGCCGATCAAGATCAATCCGGTGCCCACCGAGCCGATCCCGATCCTGATCGGCGGGCACAGCGGTCCGGCCCTGCGCCGGGCGGCCCAGCGCGGCGACGGCTGGATGCACGCGGGCGGCGACCCCGCCGAACTCGATCGGCTGTTGCTCGAGTTGGACGCGCTGCGGGCCGAGTACGGGACGCGCAAGGATTTCGAGGTGCACGTCATCTCGCTGGACGGTTTCACCGTCGACGGCGTGAAGCGTCTGGAGGACAAGGGCGTCACCGATGTCATCGTGGGCTTCCGCAATCCGTACACCCGCGACCAGGACACCGAGAGCCTGGACACGAAGATCGCGAACCTGTCCCGGTTCGCCGAACACGTCATCGCGCGCACCGCGTCCTGAGGGGCATACCGTGGTGCGGTGAGCATCGCGGAGCGGCTGGGTGAGTCGCTGGGTGTCGGGGTCCGTGCGGTGACGGATCTCGGGTCAGGTCACGGGTGGACGCTGCACCGGGCCGAGCTGGACGACGGTCGCATCGTGTTCGTCAAGGCCGCCGCGGACCGGGCCGGGGTGTTCGCGGCGGAGGCGGCGGGCCTGCGCTGGCTCGGCGCGGGAAACCCCGCGCTGGTGCCGACGGTGCTGGCCGCCGGTGACGGGATGCTGGTGCTGCCGTGGTTGCCCGATGCCGCGCCCTCCCCCGCCGCGGCGGACCGTTTCGGCCGGGATCTCGCGCTGCTGCACGCGGATTCGCCGGGCGCTTTCGGGGCGCCGTGGCCCGGGTGGATCGCCGAGCTGCCGCTGGACAACACACCGAGCGAGGGGCCGTGGGCGCGCTGGTACGCCGAGCGCAGGCTGCGCCCGTTCGTGGCGCGCACCGCAGACGTGCTCGGCGCGGACGGGGTGCGGCTGCTGGAGCGGGTGATCGACGCGGTCGAGGAGCTGGCGGGGCCGCCGGAGTCGCCCGCCCGCATTCACGGCGATCTGTGGTCGGGCAACCTGCGCTGGACCGAGGCGGGCGTGGTGCTGATCGATCCGTCGGCGCACGGCGGGCACCGGGAGACCGATCTGGCCATGCTCGCGCTTTTCGGCGCACCGTATCTGGACCGCATCCTGGCCGCCTACGAGCGGGCCCGTCCGTTGGCGGCGGGCTGGCGGTCGCGGGTTCCGCTGCACCAGTTGCATCCGCTGCTGGTGCACGTCGCGCTGTTCGGTGGGGGCTACCGCGCGCAGACCCTCGCCACCGCACGCGCCGCGCTGACCGGCTGACGGCGCAATCCTCAGGAAGCCAACGCGCTCAGACGTTTCCGTGTTTCCGCGTCGGCGGGGAAGAACGATTCGATGGCGAGTTCGGCGACGGTGACGTTCATCGGCGTGCCGAACACGCTGGTGACCGACAGGAACGACAGTTCCGCGCCGTCGTGGCGCAGCCGCAGCGGAACGGCGGCCTGATCCGGTTCCGGGAGCGCGACCTCGGTCTCGCCGCCCGGGTAGCCGCGCAGTTCCTCGCGCAACGCGACCAGGTCCGGCGCGCCGGTGACCTCGATCTGCCGGGACAACCGGGCGAACAGGTGCCCGCGCCATTCGGCGAGATTGACGATCCGCGGCGCGAGGCCGCCGGGGTGCAGGCTCAGCCGTAGCGCGTTCACCGGCGCGGTCAGCAGCCGCGAGTCGATGCCGGTGAGCATCACGGCCACACCGGCATTGGCATCGACCATGTTCCAGTCCCGGTCGATGGCCAGCGCCGGGTAGGGCTCGTGGCCGACCAGGATCTGTCGCATCGCCTGCCGCACCGCGTCCATCTCGGGGGTGTCCATGGTCGGTTCGGCGTAAGCGGGGGCGTAGCCGGCCGCCAGCAGCAGGCGGTTGCGTTCCCGCAGCGGAATGTCGAGGTGATCGCACAGGTGCGCGAGCATGGCGCGGCTGGGGGTGGCGCGCCCGGTCTCGATGAAACTGAGGTGGCGCGCGGAGGTTTCGGCGCGACCGGCCAGCTCGAGCTGACTCAATCGACGCTCGAGACGCCAGTGCCGCAGCAGATCGCCCGCCGTCCGAGTACTCACTCCGTCGATCCTACGAACCGTCCGGGCGTCGCACGATTACCCGGCGGGTAATGGCCGCGCCTCACCCGCCTAGCGTGCGGTGCCGCGCGTCGCGCGATCGGCCGTCAGGTACGCCCGCGACACGGTCGAGGTCATGATGTCGAGCAGATCGACGACGAGCAAACAGTCCAGCACCGGGCCTGCGTCGTCGCGCAACTGGGCGAGCCCCGATTTGACGCCCTCGTGGACCGCGTGCTGGATCTCGTCGATCGGCACGCCGTCCAGCGCCCACAGCGCGGCGTTGCGCTCGAGGGTGCGCAGCATGGCGTCCAGCGACGGGTCGGCATCCTCCACCAACGCCAGGGCGAGATCCAGGCCCATGCGGATCGCCGTGCCGAAGTCACGCACCGGAGCCGGTTTGCCGTCGTCCTCGGCGTTGTTGGAGCTCATGTGGATTCTGCTTCCTCTCCCTCCAGATGTGCCCCCACGGTATCGACCGGCAACCATCGAGGCGATTCAGTGGCGTGAATTCGGCAAACACCCCCGGTTGAGTGTCCGGTCATTGTGACCAACCCCAAACCGAAGCGGATCGATTTGCGATTCATGCGTCACTTGACTAGTGGGATTCATCCGTAATCTGTTGTGGTCTCGTACAAGTCGGCACCGATGGGGGAGCGACTCATCCAGATCGGTGATTCACTTCGCGCACGCTGCCGCGGCGGGCGAGAGACCGTCTCTCACATCGCTGTCCTCGGACAACGATGAACACCCGGCGGGCTCGTCGAGAGCCGGGCCGCGCGAACCGATCAGATCGGCTGGAAACCCGCGCCGACCTCTCCGCGCGCATTCAGGTCGGTCACCACCGCATGAATGTCGGTACCCACTTCCGGGCCGAAGCAACCCACCCCGAGGTAGGCGTTCACCATGCCGACGAGAGTGGAGCCGATCAGCACCGGCGCGCCGGAATCACCTTCCAGCACGCACAGCTGCGTCCAGGATTCGGTCGCGGGGCCGACGGCGCCCCACGCGACGCCGCAGGTGGTTCCCGTGGTGCGGCCCTTCTTGCACACGACCGCCGGGAACCGCGCGGGCGCGCCGATACCGGTGATCGCGATATCGCCCAGCTGCCGCACCGGGGTGACGCGGTCGGCGTCGAATTCGATGACCGCGTAGTCCAGGACGGGATCGGAGTGGGCGAACCTGCCGACCACGCCGTAATTGGGATCGTATTCGGCCAGCACCGTCGCACCCGGCGCACCGCAGTGCCCGGCGGTGAGACCCACCAGCCGTCCGGCGCGGTCGTGACCGATCGCGGTGAGCGTGCACTGGGCCTGATTGCCGACGACGATGCCAGAGCCGCCGCCGAGTACCGGCGGATCGGCCGCGGTCGCCGTGCCCGCGACCGGCGCGAGACACACCGCCGCCGCGATCAAGGTGGATGCGCCGCGCACCGCGGCGGTGCGCCGCCTGGTGTCGCGGCGGTCTTTCGGTAGCCGGCTCATCGAAGCTCCTCTCCGCGGGTCGGCAGCCGGACGTGCCCGCCGACGGTCCTTGGTTCGGATGAGGACTACCGCCAAACCCGCGGCGGCAAACAACCCCTGGATCCGGCGGGCTTCCACCACAAGATCGGTTGATCTACGCTCTAGGGTGGGTTTGTGTCGAAGACGACCCCCGGGAGTGGCCGTGCGGAGAGATCGGCGGAGAATTCCGGGTCTCGCGGCGCTGCTGGCCGCGGGACTGCTCGTCGGCGGCTGCGTCGACGCCCCCGCACCCGAGTCCCCCGCTATCACCTCGCCCGAGATGCCGAATCAGGTCGCCGGGGTGACGATTCCCGACGGACAGATCGATCAGGCGGTGCAGCGCCTGGACGGGCTCGCCGAGAGCCTGTTGCAGTCCTCGCGCATTCCCGGACTCGCCGTCGCCGTCGTCCACGACGGAAAACTGGTGTACCGCAAGGGATTCGGTGTGCGTGCCGTGGGCTCCGACGCCAAGGTCGGCCCGGAGACGGTGTTCCAGCTGGCGTCGGTGTCGAAGTCGCTCGCCGCGACCGTCGTCGCCAAACAGGTCGCCACGGGCGCCGTCCAATGGAATACGCCGGTGCGCGAGCTCATGCCCTCGTTCGCGCTGAACGATCCGTACGTCACCGAGAAGGTGACCGTCGGAGACCTTTTCGCGCACCGGTCCGGTCTGCCCGATCACGCCGGTGACCTGCTCGAGGACCTCGGCTACGACCGGGATCAAGTGCTCGAGCGCCTGCGGCTCCTGCCGCTCGACCCGTTCCGCGACTCCTACGCGTACACCAATTTCGGACTCACCGCCGCCGCCGTCGCGGTCGCCGAGGCCGCGGGCACCGACTGGGAATCGTTGTCGGACAAGGAGATCTACCAGCCGCTCGGCATGGGCTCGACCAGCTCGCGGTACAGCGACTTCCGCGCCCGCGCCGATCGCGCCGACGGCCACGTGCTCGTCGACGGCACGTACCGGGTCGCCGACCCGCCCCGTCAGCCCGACGCCCAGTCCCCCGCGGGCGGAGTGAGTTCGTCGGTGGACGATCTCACCAAATGGATGGCGATGGTGCTCGCCGACGGAGCAGCGGGCGGGCGGCCGTTCCTCGCGCCCGACGCGCTGCAACCGGCCGTGTCGCCGCAAGCGGTGTCGGCGCCGCCGAAGACCTTCGACTCGCGCGCCGGGTTCTACGGTTACGGCTTCAACGTCGGGGTCTCCCCGGCCGGACGGGTGGTGCTCGGGCATTCGGGCGCTTTCGATCTCGGCGCCGCGACCGCGTTCACCCTGATCCCCTCCGCGAACGTGGGCATCGTGACGCTCACCAACGCCGCGCCGATCGGGGTGCCCGAAACGCTCAACGCGGAATTCGCCGACCTCGTCCAGTTCGGCACCGTCCGCGAGGACTGGCGCGCGCTCTACCGCGAGGCGTTCGCCCCGTTCAGCAAGCCGAGCGGCGGTCTGGCGGGCGCGACGCCACCTGCTCAGCCCGCACCCGCCCAGCCGCTGCCGTCCTACGCGGGTCGCTACGACAACCCGTACTACGGGCCTGCCACGGTCACCACCGAAGGCGATTCGCTCATCCTCACCCTCGGGCCGAAGGACATGCGTTTCCCGCTGCGCCACTGGGACGGCGACACCTTCGTGTTCACCCCGAGCGGCGAGAACGCCACCACCGGCTCGGTCTCGCGCGCCACGTTCGCCGGAAACACCCTGACCCTCGAGTACTTCGACGCCGATGGTCTCGGCAGATTCACGCGGCCCTGACGGGGTTTCACCTCGTCCGGTCGAACACTCCGCGCAGGAACGCCGCCTGACCGGCGTGCTGGAGGTCGTCGGAGATCACGCTGACCAGACGCACACCGAGTGTGACCGGCGGGTCCCAGCGGACGTCGACCACCTTCGACAGGTCCTCGTCGGACAGGTCGCGCACGAACGCGAGGGTTCGCTCGTGGACGGCGTCGTAGTAGCCGCTCAGCAGTTCGGCGGGGGCGCGGATGACGGCGACGTCGTCGGGGCCGTCGCCGTAGCCGGTCGCCCGTTCGTCGAGCGGCAGGCCGAAACGGCCGTGCCAGTCCTGCGCGGTCCACACCTGCTCGGTGCCCGCCACGTCGGCGAGGTGGTCGTCCTGGACGCGGGTCAGATGCCAGATCAACCAGGCGATCGTGTTGGCGCCCGGATCGATCCGGAAGGTCAGCACGTCCTCGCCGAGCCCGTCGACGGCCTCGTGCACCACCTCCTTGACCCGCTCGTATCCGTCGGTGAGCAGCTGTGCGCTGGTCATCGCCACCGCCTTCCTGGGTCGTCGATGTGCTCCGTGTTCGGAACTACCCACTGCCGCGCGCGCCACGCCGCGATGTCACAGCGGCGGACCGGGAGGCGATATGCACTGCACGCCGCCGAACCAGATCATCCTTCACCGACCGGAGCCCCCGTTGCATCGACGCAGTTAGTGAGGACACCGTGATGTCACCCGAATTCCCGCACCTCGGACCTCGCCTCGACGACATCGACCAGCTGCGCAATCAGGCCCGGCTGTCGGTCCGCCGCCGCGACCCATTGGGCGCGGTGCGCGATCTGCGCCGTGCCCAGACCATCGCCGAAGAACTCGCAGGCGACGCCGAACGGCGGATACCGGGCCACGCCGCGCTGCTGACCGTGCTGGTGCGCGTGATCGAACTGGAAGCCGAGATCGCCCGCGGTATCGACGACGGCACCCTCGGCGATGTCGGCGCGTTGAGCGAGGCGCTGATCAGGTTCTCGGTGCGGCCGTGTGTGCACGGCCACCCGAGTGTCAGCGGCAAGTGCGGGCCGGAGTGCGAGTGAATCGTGCGTCGATCCGAAATCCGGCCGGCGGAACTGTCCGAGCCGACCCTGCCATCGGCCACGACGAGCGCGCTTCAGGCGCCGTAACGCCTGCGCTGTGCGTCCTCGGCGATGAGGCGCAGGCAGGTGTCGTGCTCGGTCTCCGCGGGATAGCGTTCGTTGCGCAGCCGCAGCATCGCCTGCGCCACATCGATGCCCAGTACGCTCGACAGCCGCACGGCATCGACCTTCGACATGTGATTCCTCCGATTGAACTCTGTTGAAAAGCGAATGATCCGACCATGACGTACCCGAACCACGGGCCGCCGAACCCTCGGAGATATTGCCGCGTACGGATTTCCGGCTCACAACCGCCCCCGGCACGTCCGCCCTCCGCGTTCGGATCGCGCTCGTCCGGCACGCTCCTGCGCAACGGATGCCACCATGGATGCCATGGGCGACATCCGGATCGGCACCTCTGGATGGGTGTATCGACCGTGGCGCGGCGTGTTCTATCCGCAAGGGCTGACCCAGCGGCTCGAACTCGCCTACCTCGCCGAGCGACTGAACAGCGTCGAGATCAACGGATCGTTCTACTCGCTACAGCGACCGTCGAGCTACCTGCGCTGGGCCGCGCAGACACCCGACGACTTCGTGTTCGCCGTGAAGGGCAGCCGCTTCATCACCCACATGAAGCGGCTGCGCGACGGCGACACGCTGCTGGCGAACTTCCTCGCCTCCGGCGTGCTCGCGCTCGGCCCCAAGCTCGGCCCGATCCTCTGGCAACTGCCGCCGACCATGCCGTTCGACCCGGAACTGCTCGCCGAGTTCTTCGCACACCTGCCACACAGCACCGCGCGGGCCGCCGACATCGCGCGCCGTCACGATCACCGCGTCGGCCCGGCCCACACCGCCATCGACGCGGACCGCCCGCTGCGCCACGCGCTCGAGATCCGGCACCCCACCTTCGTCACGCCGGAGTTCCCAGAATTGCTGCGCGCACACGGAATCGCACTCGTCGTCGCGGACGCGGCAGGCAAGTATCCACTCCTGGAGGACGTCACCGCGGACTTCGTGTACGTCCGGCTGCACGGGCACGACGAGCTCTACGTCAGCGGATACACCAATGCCGGACTGGACATGTGGGCCGAGAAGATCCGTGCGTGGGCGTGCGCCGGGGACGTGTACGCCTATTTCGACAACGACGCGAAGGTGATGGCGCCGCGCGACGCGCTCGCCCTGCGCGCCCGGCTCGCCGACGCGACCGAGTCTCGATAGACGCCACGCCGGCATCGAAGGCAACGTCGCGGTGCATCGCTCGCCGAGTCCCGCGGTTTCCGGCGTCTCGTTCCCACCCTCGTTTTCGCGGCGGCGCTCGCCGCCAGCATGCTCGGCCTCGCGTTCGCCATGGGCAGCCTGCCCACCGGCACCGCCTACGCGGTCTGGGTCGGCGTCGGCGCGGCACTCACCGTCGGCTATGCCATGGCCACCGGCGCCGAGACCGTCTCGGCGGGCAAGATCGGGTTCCTCGCGGGCATCATCGCCTGCGTCGTCGGCCTGAAGTTCGTGAAATCCCCTCCCGCGCGGTCCCGCCCGCGGCCTTCCGCACACGAACACGCCGACTAGGGTGCGAAAGACGCCGGCGTGGCGTGCACGGCGGTGTGAACACGGAGGTGACCCATGAGCGAGCGAGGCGAAGGCATGAGCGACGACCTGGTTCTCTGTTCGATCGACGGCGCGATCGCCACGGTGACGCTGAACCGGCCCGACAAGCTCAACGCGCTCACCGCCGACTCCTTCGACCGGCTGCGCACCCACCTGGAAACGCTCGCCGCCGACGACACCGTGCACGTCGTCGTGCTCACCGGCGCGGGCCGATCCTTCTGCGCGGGACACGATCTGGCCGCGCTCGCCGAGGGCGACGCGCTCGCGCACCGGTTCCGCGAGGCGGAGACCATCGGACTGCTCGAGGCCCTGCCGAAACCCACCATCGCCAAGATCCACGGGCACTGCTTCACCGGCGGCCTGGAACTGGCCCTCGGCTGCGACCTGCTGGTGGCGGCCGAATCCGCGCAGCTCGGTGACACGCACAGCCAGTGGGGGCTCGTTCCGCTGTGGGGCATGTCGGTGCGGCTGCCCGAACGAGTCGGCATGTCCAGGGCCAAGGAACTCAGCTTCACCGCCCGCAGGCTTTCGGCTGCCGAGGCGGCCGACATCGGGCTGGTCGACCACTGCGTGCCCGACGCCGAGCTCGACCGGCACGTCGCCGATCTCGCCGCCCGCATCGCCGCGAACTCGCCCGGCTCGAACCGCATCTACAAGGCGCTCTACGCCAACACCCGGTCGATGGACCGGGCCGCCGCGTTGCGCGCCGAAACCGAGATGACATTCGGTTTCCCGGACGACGCCGCCGCGCGACTCGCCGGAGGAACCCGCGGCTGACCACCGCACCCGGCAGACTGTCGGTATGGCAGCGCTGACGATCCGCCGCACCCACGCCAAGCAGGTCGCCGTGTGCGGGCCCACCGCGTGCACCCGCGCCGACGCCGCGAACGCCACCGAGGTCGGCAGATTGCTCGCCGCCGCGGGCGCGACCGTGCTGTGCGGCGGTGGCGAAGGGGTGATGGCCGCCGTCGCCGACGGCGCGTCGCGGGCGGGCGGGCTGGTGATTGGAGTGCGCCCCGATCTCGACCGCGACGCGGCCTGCCCCGGTCTGTCCGCCGTGCTGTTCACGAACATGGGCGAGGCGCGCAACGCGATCCTGGTGCGCTCGGCCGACGCGGTGATCGTCATCGGCGGCTCCTGGGGCACCCTGTCCGAACTGGCGCTGGCCCGCCACCGCGGCGACATCCCGGTCGTCTCGCTCGGCGGCTGGCAGATCCTGGACGCCGCCGGCGAACCCCTGCGGGCCACGCTCACCGCCACCGACCCCACCGACGCGGTGCGGCTCGCGATCGGCACGCACAGGCGCTGAGTTCAGCGCGCGGCGGCGCGGGACAGATTCCAGCTCTGCCAGGTGTCCGCGGGCAGGTCCTCCCGGATCGGTGCGAACACCTCAGCCCGCATCGGCTCGGGAAGCCGGTCGAGCGCGGGCAGGACATCGGGCGAGAGTGTGCTCAGATACTCCGTGTCGAGCCGCTTTCCGTCCACCCAGCGGTCGATGTTGCGCTCGGCGACCAAGCGTTCCGGATTCAGGATCGCCAGCGCCAGCAGTGTCGCGAGGGCCGTGCCGACCGCGGCGCGCGGCAGCCACGCGCGGCGCAACCGGACCACTGCGGCGAGCACGAGCACGTAGATCAGCCCGAGCCACAACTCGCTGACCTCCACCAGCAGGCGAAGCACCGTGACCCCGTAGGCCTGCTGATAGATCCACATGCGGCCCAGCGCGGACGCGACCAGCACCAGCGACAGCGTGCTCACCGCGCCGAGCAGCGCGCGCAACCACGTCCGGTCGCGCGCCGAATCCTGGGCCGCCCACCGCAGCACCGCGAGGATCACCGCCAGCGCCAGCATGGTGACGATGGACAGCTGCCAGAATCCGCTGCGCGCGTACTCCGCGTAGGTGAGGCCCGCGGTCTCCTGCACGTAGTCGTCGCCGCCGAACAGCGCCGCGAACTGCGCGGCGACGAACGCCGCGAACAACGCCGTCAGCGCGCCCACCGGCAGTGCCCACTCCCACCGGCTCAGCGTGCGACCCGAAACCGCTTCGCGCGCCGCCGAATCCGCCGACATCGGCGGCCCGGCCAGCAGGAACATCGCGGCGACGCAGCCGAGTGCCACCGCCCCGGAGACCAGCGTCCACCGCACGAGCGGCTCCGCTTCCACCGTGGGTACCAACCGGTCGAGCATCGAGCCGAACGTCGCATCGGCGCTGCCGAGCAGCGGCGCGAACACCGCGAGCAGCGCGATGGTCGCGCCCACCGACAGCCCGGCCCGCCACGTGCGCGCCGACCGCACATCGGGCAGGCGACGCGCGCCGTCGTACACCCACAGCGCCGCAGACACCGTCTCCAGCGGCACCGCTATCGCGTCGTACCAGAGGCCGTGCACCGACCGGCGCGGCACCACCGCCAGCGAACCTGCGATCACGGCGGCAAGCACGCACAGCGCGAACAACCATCCCGCCGCCCGCACCGCTCCCACCGCCAGCAGTGTCAAGGCGAGCGCGGTCCACCACAGCCGCGCCGGATTGCGGCGCAGCAGAGCGAGTATCGAACGGTCGGCGGCTTTCTGTTCGGCACCCTGGCGCGCACGGCGATCGACCTCGAACACAGCGCCTGCGGCGATCACACCCGCGAGAACCCACCCGATGCCGGGACGATCCCACGGAATCGTCACCGCCGCGGCGACGCCTGCGACGGCCGCGGCGGGGAGCACCGCGCGCGGATAGTTGACCTTGCGCCATCGGGGTATCGGCGGTGGGCCGAAGCGCACGGTGACCGGCGTCATCGGCCGGGGCATGCCGTCGTGCGAATTCGACGAGGTGGCAGGATCTTTCGAGACGGGGTCCGCGGGTTTCTCGGGATTGTCGACCGTCTCGGATGTCTCGGTGCGGGTGTCGGCGATCGACGCGACCTTCCCCTCGGCCTGCGTGCCTCGAGGAGCGACGGTCTCGGCGTCGGCGGAAATGCTGGCGGATGTCCCGCTCTTCGGTGCCACAGCCTCTGCCGAGGCCGCCGCCTCGCTTTCGGTCACCGTGGTCCGAGATTTCGGCACGCCGGTTTGCGCGCCGATGGATTCGGCGGCACCGGGTGCGGCCGAAGACGTCGGAACACCTTCTTTCGATGACGAATCAGACGAATCGTTCCGTTCGGTCTGTTCTTTGGTCATGTTCCCCTCCGTCTTTCGGGTGTGCGTGATCGCCCCGGGACCTCATGGCGGTCCAGGTTGCGGTGGATGGATTGCCGGTCGGGTCCGGCCCGTCAGGGGGCGGGCAGGACCACGCGGATGCGGGAGCCTGGGTCGGCCACGGCGATGGTGCCGCCGTGCAGGTCGACCAGCCAGCGGGAGATGGCGAGACCGAGTCCGGTGCCGCCGCCGTTGCTTCGCCCGCCGCGGGTGAAGCGATCGAAGACGGCGGCCCGTTCCGCGAGCGGGATGCCCGGCCCCTCGTCCTCGACGTCGATGAGGAGTTCGCCATGCTGCGCGCGGGCGGTGATCCGCACTTCACCGCCCGCCGGGCCGTGCCGCGCGGCGTTGTCGAGCAGGTTGATCAGCACTTGATGCAGACGTGCGCGGTCCGCGTCGACGCGCGCGCTGCCGGGCTGGACGTCGGCGCTGAATCGCACGCCGCGGCCGAGCGCCGCCGCCATCACCTCGGCCTCGGCGACCACCTCGGCGAGTAGCGGCGCGACCGGCAGGTCCTCGCGGTCCAGCGACCGTGCGCCCGCCTCGATGCTGGACAGGTCGAGCAGTTCGGAGACCAGCAGCCCGAGCCGTTCGGTCTGCGCGAGCGCGGTGCGCAGGGTGCCGGGATCGGGTTCGGAGACACCGTCGACCAGGTTCTCCAGCACCGCGCGCAAGGCGGTGATCGGTGTGCGCAACTCGTGCGAGACGTTGGCGATGAGGTCGCGGCGCTGCTGGTCCACGGCCGCGAGGTCGGCGGCCATCCGATTGAACGCCTCGGCCAGCTGACCCACCTCGTCACGGGAACTCGCTCGTACCCGGCGGGTGTAATCGCCCTGGGCCATGCGCTGGGCGGCCGCGGTCATCTCACGCAGCGGCCGTGTGATGCCGTGCGCCAGAACCTGCGAGGTCGCCAGGGCGATCAGAACCGCGGTCAGGGTCGTGCGCGGCGGCAGCCAGCCGATCTGGAAGCGGAAGAACGCGAACGCGACACCGCCCGACACCACCATCAGGATCGCCAGCTTCAGCTTGATCGACCGGATCGGATCCAGCGGCCGCGGCAACACTTCCGCCACCACGTCAGCGAACTCGCGGCAGCGGCGCGCGAGAAGTTCGGACCGCGAAGCGTCGGAATTCATCGCGCCTCCAGGGCGTACCCGACGCCGTGCACCGTGCGAATCAGGTCCGCGCCGAGCTTGCGCCGCAACGCCTTCACGTGGCTGTCGACCGCGCGGGTGCCCGCGGCATCGGCCCAGTCCCACACCTCCTCGAGCAGACGTTCCCGAGCCAGCACCGCGCGCGGCCGCCGCGCCAGCCGGACGAGCAGCTCGAATTCGAGCGGGGTCAGTTTGGCTTCGGCCTCGCCGCGCCAGACGCGATGCTGCTCCAGATCGATGCGCAGATCACCGACGACGATCGCGGCGTTCTCCCGGTCGGCGGCGCGCTCGACGCGGCGCAGCAGAGCGTGGACCCGCGCCGCGAGAACGCGCAGCGAGAACGGTTTCGTGAGGTAGTCGTCCGCGCCGACGCCGAGACCGACCAGCTGGTCGGTCTCGTCGGTCCGGGCGGTCAGCATGAGCACCGGCACTCCGCGCCCGGCTTGGATGCGCCTGCACACCTCGAGTCCGTCGAAGCCGGGCAGCATCACGTCCAGCACCACCAGGTCGGGCTCGCTCGCCTCGACCGCGGCCACCGCGCCTGGGCCGTCGTGCGCCAGTTCGACGGTGTACCCTTCCGCCCGCAGCCGCGCGGCGACGGATTCGGCGATGGTCACCTCGTCGTCCACCACCAGAATCCGCCGCGCCGCGTGCCCGTTGGCCGCGACGCCGCGCTCGACATTCCGAAGCTCCATGCTCGGAACCCTAACCACCCGCTGTGGAGAGCAGCGTCGGCAATTGTGGAGATTCCGTGCGCGCCACCACGAAATGTTCGAAAACCATTCGAACAGATTCTGTACTTGCAGATGTGCTTACAGCTGTTCTTGCATCTCGCTCCTGGTCGACCTAGGCTCTCCGATGATCGGGGCGATGCGCCCGCCTGACCTCCCGATCGAGCCCAATTACGTGATACGTCAAGATGTTTCACAAACCGAGGAATTCCACAATGGAGAGCAATTCCAGGGGCCCGGTGATCGTCGGCTTGGTCGTGGTGGTGCTGATCGCCGTCATCGTCGGGCTGGTGGCGGCAATCTGCGCCAGGGCCGCGAGCAACCCGGTTCCGAAGGCCATTCTCATCGGCGGCGGGGCGTTCGTCTCCGCGGCGACTGTCGGAATGATGGGACTATCGCTGCTATACGGCTAGGCGCAAGCCCCCATGGCGGCACCGACCTGGCGTGCCTCGTCATCAAGCCCTGACCCTCCGCGACGGGAAACCCAAGGTGGAGCCCGTCATCCGGAGGACTCGAACCGGCAATGGCCCCGCAATCGATCGTCTCTAGCCTGGTCGTGAGCAGCACCGCCGAGGAAAGGGGAGCGCCGTGGACGTCTCGCGGATGCCCTGCTCGTATGGGGCGCGGTTACCGGAATGGGTGATCGAGGAACTGGCCGCCGCGCCCGCGACACTGCCCACCGATGCCGATCGCATGGCGCTCGCGCACCGCCTCGCCGCCCGCAATCCCGTGGAAGGCTCCGGCGGGCCGTTCGCGGCCCTCGTCGTCGACACCGATTCGGGAGAGTTGCTCGCGGCCGGGGTCAATCTGGTGCTCGACAGTCGCATTTCCGCGGCGCACGCCGAGATCGTCGCCCTGTCGCTCGCGCAGACCAGGGTCGGCGGCTGGGACCTTGGCGCGGCCGGATCGCCCCGGCGGGAACTCGTGGTGAACTGGCGTCCGTGCGCGCAGTGCTACGGCGCGGTGCTCTGGTCGGGTGTGCGACGGCTCGTCATCGCGGGCGAAGGCCCGGAGCTGGAACAGCTCACCGGGTTCGACGAAGGCCCGATGCGCGCGGACTGGTCCGAGCAACTGGAACTCCGCGGCATCGCGGTGACCTCCGGCGTGCTGCGCGAGCGGGCGGTCGAGGTGTTCGGCGAGTACGGCCGGATGACGGTCGAGCGCGGGCTCACGGTGTACAACGCGCGCGGCGCGGGCTGACCCGACCTTCGCGACCGTCCCGAGACCGAACCGTGTCCGCGCCGCAACGGGACGACCGGGTCCGGTCTCGGCATCGCCACGCCCGCCGCCGACGGCCGCCGGGACCGACCGGACGAGCGAGCCGCGCCGCGCGGTACACCGAACCCATTGGTAGCCAGCCATTTACCGCGCGCATCAGCCTGCACTGCCACCGGCCCGATCCCCCACGACACCCCTCCGCACCGAGGCGCCCGCCGCCCCGAAAGGCCCCGTCGCGGCCGGATTGCATCTCGGCATCGCTCTCGACAACCACGCCAACCCCCGCATCCGCGCGCGTAGCGTGACTGACCCGACCGAAGTTTGCCGACACGATGCCCACGCCGGTGACACGGAGGCGATATGACCACGCACTCTCCTTACGCAGCCGCTGCGGACCTGCGGCACCAGTTCGCTGGTTCGGTGCTGACACCCGACGATCCCGGTTACGACGCGGCGCGGACGATCTTCAACGCGATGGTCGACCGCAGGCCCGCGATGATCGCGCAGTGCACCGGCACCGAGGACGTCCGCGCCGCGCTGGCCTTCGCCGACCGCACGGGTCTGGAGGTGGCCGTGCGCGGCGGCGGCCACAGCGTCGCAGGCGCGAGCCTCACCGAAGGCGGACTGGTCATCGACCTGCGCGGCATGCGCTCGGTCACCATCGACCCGAACGCGCGCACCGCCGTCGTCGAGGGCGGCGCCACGTGGTCGGACTTCGATCGCGCCTGCCAGCCGCACGGCCTCGGCACCACCGGCGGCCGGGTGTCGAGCACCGGCGTGGCCGGGCTGACCCTGGGCGGCGGCTCCGGGTGGTTGGAGCGCAAGTTCGGATTGGCGTCCGACAGCCTGCTCGCCGTCGACCTCGTCACCGCCGACGGCATCGAGATCCACGCATCCGAGGACGAACATCCCGACCTGTTCTGGGCGCTGCACGGCGGCGGCGGGAACTTCGGGGTGGCCACCCGACTCACCTTCGGGCTGCACCCGCTGCCGGTGACCTCGCTGGCCCTGTTGTTCTGGGAAGCCGAGCACGGACCCGACGTCCTCGCCGCCTACCGCGACCTCGTCGTGCGCGGCGTCACCGAAGACCTCGGCGGGGCCGTCGCCTACCTGACCGGACCACCGGAGGAGTTCGTCCCCGCCGAACTCCAGGGCAAGCGATTGGTGGTGTGCATCGGCATCTATGCG
Organism: Nocardia sp. bgisy118; assembly: GCF_057708605.1. Lineage (NCBI taxonomy): Bacteria > Bacillati > Actinomycetota > Actinomycetes > Mycobacteriales > Nocardiaceae > Nocardia > Nocardia sp. bgisy118. The sequence continues at coordinate 155,897 of NZ_JBYISM010000018.1, forward strand.
GGCACCGCGGCCGAACTGCGCGACGTCCTCGCGCCGATGCTGGCGCTGAAACCGGACGGCGAGCTGCTCACCGAAATGCCCTACTGCGACATCCAGTGCGCGCTCGACGATCCACCGGGCCTGCGCAACTACTGGTCCGGCGAACACCTCACCGCCCTGCCCGACGAGGCACTGCGACGGTTCGACGAACAGGGGATGACCATGCTCGTCCCCACCGCCTCGCAGAGTCTGCTCCTGCCGTGGGGCGGCGCGGTCGCGGCCGGCGCGCAGAACTGGCCGCAACCCCACCGAAGCGCCGCGTGGGTGGTCCATCCGTTCGGTCTGTGGGAGGACGCCGCCGACGACGCGGCGGGCATCGCATGGGTCCGCGACTCCATCGCCGCGATGCGGCCCTTCTCCACCGGATCGGTGTACCTCAACTTCATCGGCGACGAGGGGATGGACCGGGTGATCGCAGGCTACGGCCGGGAGAACTATGCCCGGCTGGCGTCCGTCAAGCTGGAATACGACCCGCGCAACGTCTTCCACCTGCATCACAACATCCACCCCGCGGCCGCGGCCCGACGCTCATGAATCCGGCGCCAACGCAACAGGTCCGGCCCACAACGCGACGGTCGGGTGTCACTCGCATCGTGCTGACCGCGGTGTCCGCGATGCTCATCGCCATCATGTCGCCAGGGCGCGCGTCCGCGGTCGAGCCCGCCGTCCTCGGCGGCGGATCGGGCATCGTGCTCGGCCAGTCGGCGGCCTGCACGCTGACCACGATCGGCTACGACAACGCCGGGCGTCTCGTCGGATTGACGGCCGGACACTGCACCATGCCGGGCATACCAGTGCGGGCCGAGCACGCGCCCTGGGTGGGCCCCGTCGGCACCGTAGTACAGGTCGACCGCTGGGACGACTATGCCGTCATCGAGTTCGACCGCGAACGCGTCGTCCCGCTGCGCAGCGTGGGCGGGACCGTGATCGCCGACATCGGCGGACCGCCCGCGCCGGGCACGATCGTCTGCAAGAACGGACGCACCTCCGGCCACGGCTGCGGCGTCGTGTGGGATCAGAACGAGGAGTGGTTCCGCAATCAGGTCTGTTCGCAGCCAGGTGATTCCGGCGGGCCTGTCACGGTCGGTGATCGCCTGGTGGGCATGAACATCGGCCACACGGGCGTCTCGGCGTTCGGGGTGACGGTGTTCGACGTGGCGTGTCAGCATCCCCAGGTGGCGGTGCACGATCCGGCGGTGGCGACGCAAATCGGCAAGGTGCTCCACGATATCGATCGGGCGGGCGGGCCCGGAGCCGGATTCGAGCCGTTCTGACCGATCCTCCGGCGTCCATCGCTCAACCGATTCCGATCGGCTACGGCAGGCGGGTGCCGACGAAGAACTGGATACGGCCGGGATAGTTTCCCGAATCCAGGCGAAAGACTTGGACGGCGACGCGATCGGCCCGGCCGGTGGCGGGGTCGGCGATCAGCATTTCCGGTCGATCGCGCCCGTAGGCGACATTCCCCTCGTGCCACAGCCGGCGAAAATCCGGATACTCCGCCAACTCGGCGAGCACATCGCCCGGCCATGTGGCCTCCGGTTCCTGTCCGGACAGCCCGCGCAACCAGTGCACGAAAACCCGGGCTTCCGCCTCCCATTCGACCAGCACGCCGCGGGCGATATCGCTGCCGAACAACCAATGCAGCAGACTGACTTCGGCGTCGATTCCGGGAAAGGCGGCGGCGAAAGAGTCGTTGCACGCCAGCACATTCCAGCGGGTGTCGAGATAGGCGGCCAGCGTCGGTTCGTGCAACGTGAGACGGTGCCGCATATCCGAGGAGATCTCGGCTCGTAACGCGTCGACGCCCGGGTAGTCGATGGTGCTGAGCCCGGCGAGATCGAACAGGTAGCGGAGTTCCGCTCCGCTGATCGCGCGGATGTTCCGCAGGTAACGTACCAGCGCTTCCACCACCGAACGGGTGGGATTCGCGCGCACGCCGTTCTCCAGGTGACTGATATAGCTGGTGCTGACCCCGGTTTCGAAGGCGAGCTTTTCCCGGGAGATCCGGCGCTCGTCGCGTAAACGACGCAGCACGCTGCCGAAAGTCGGGAAGGGTAGTTGTCTGATTTCGGCTCCCCCGGCAGGTTGAATCGGCAAGGCGATGCTCCTAGGACAATGGTTCGACGAACCCCGACATACGAACCACAGCGAGGTTCGGCTCCCACTCGCCGACCGCCTCCGGCGATGTTTCCACGCCGTCGTCGAGCTGAATCCCCCAAGCCTGCTGGGCACGCATAATTAAAAGCAAAACGTCCGGTATTCGCAAGACGAGGAGGCTGGTGTTGCGCAACTCACATTCTCGGCGCGAGCCCTTCTAAGACCGTGTGCCGCACCATGTTTCGGCCCTACTCGACTATCGATGACTACCGTCGTCCGGCGACGATTCCCCTGAGAAAGGCATTCTTCGAACCCCCGCCATTCCGATACCAACCGGAGCAGGTACCCGACAGTGCAATTCCGATACCGGCGAGTGTATGGACTCTTCCGCTGTTCTCGATTTGGATCAGTTTGTCGGACGCCATCGAACGGGGAACAGGTATGACGACCAAGAATGACGCACCGGCCCGAGAAATCACCCTTGCGGTCGCCGGAGACATCGTGGCGGGCACCTTCGCGGTGACCGATCGCTACGGACGACCGCTCTGGTACGGCCCGCTCGGACGCGACGCCGGCGGCGGCGAACGCGTGGTGCCCGCGACGATCGCGGCCCTGCACGGCATCCGGCTCGCGGCGCAAGCCAGAACCGCGGCCGGAGTCGCGCACGCGAGGCTTCGCCTGCTCGTCTCCTCCCGCCAGGTGGACGCACGCAGGCTCACCGAAGCCGCCGCGAGCGGGGAGCTCGATCTCGACCTCGTCGTCGAACCCGACAACCCCGCCCACGCCTGGTGCGCCACTTACGGCCGGCTGGAATGGGATCCGACCACCGTGGCCGAGCTCGTCGAATACGTGGTGCGCCCGGCCGGGCCGGAAGATCTCGACGACACCCTGCCCTTGCGCGAGGCCCTCGAACGCCTGCTGTTGGACCATTGCGTCTTTCACACCGACGACAGACACGCGATCGCCGCCGCCGTGCACCTCGCGGTCGACGCTCCGCCGACGCCGCCGCGGGACGCGGACGAATTCCTGCTGCGATTCGACGCGGGCTGGCTCGGCACCGCCTGGGAAGGACACGACGTGGAACTGTCGCTGCTCGACACGCTCGCCCGGGGCGCGAACCCGGCGCTGTCCTGGTGCGAACTCATGTTCATCACCGCCCTGGCGCCCTGGTCCACCGCCGAGCCCGCGGTGCACGGACGTGGCCTCTTCGCACACACTCCGGAGCCCCGCGCTGGAATGGCCCGAACCCTCCCGCGCTCGTAGGATGTTGCTGCACCGGAGGTGACCGGTGCGCGCGCGTCGCCGCCTACCTGCAGGAGCCGAACGTGGACACCGGATCCGCCCCCTCCTACCACCGCTTCGTCGCGCTCGGCGACAGCCAGACCGAGGGCATCGGAGACCCCGACGGCGCGGGCGGACACCGCGGCTGGGCCGACCGCTTCGCCGCACTGCTCGGTGCAGGCACGCCCACCCTGCGCTACGCCAACCTCGCCATCCGCGGCCGCCGCGCCGCCCAGATCCGCGACGAACAACTCGGCCCCGCCGTGGCGCTTCGACCGGATCTCGTCACCGTGATGGCGGGCATGAACGACCTCATCCGGCCGCGCTTCGATCGCGCCGCCCTGCTCGCCGATCTGCACGCCATGTTCGGCGAACTCACCGCCACCGGCGCCCGCGTGATCACCTTCACCTACCCCGACATCGGCGGCGTCGCGCCCTTCGTGCGACCGCTGTCCCCGCGCGTGCGCGAGCTCAACGCCGAGATGCGCCGCCTCGCAAGCCGATACAGGCTCACCCTGATCGATTTCGAGCCCGTCGCCGCCACCACGCATCCGCTGGTATGGTCCGCCGACCGCCTGCACCTGAGCCCGCTCGGCCACGACCTCGTCGCCCGCGCGGTCGCCGACATCCTGACGCTTCCCGGCGCCGACGCGACCTGGCGCGACCCGTTGCCGCCGGTGCGACGCACGGTGGCCGAGACCGTGGCGACCGAATTGGCCTGGACCACACAGCACATGCTCCCGTGGGTCGTCCGCCGGGTGCGCGGCCGATCGTCCGGCACCGGCATCCAACCGAAACGGCCGGATCTGCTGCCGATGCTCGCCTGAGACCGGCGTAGCGGACGACCGGCTGGGCCGTTCGGCCCAGTGCCGGAGTCGCGACGACTGCTGCGCGGGACGGCGTGTCGTCCACCGCGAGGGAGTGTGTCTGGTCGACGACTACGACCGGCGGTAGTATGGGCCGGTGCGTAAACCGGCGGTGGGAGCGACGCGGCTGCGCGGCGCCTTCGTCGGATCCGCCTCGGGGGCGGTCAGCATCGCCGCGCACGCGCTCGGCGGTGGTGTGATCTCGCCCGAGCAGTCGTCGGTCGCCCTGCTGATCGGGGCCTGCGCGGCGGTGGGCGTGCTCGTCGGCTCCCTCCGGACGCGGGCCGGGCTGCTCGAACTCATGGGACTGCTGGCAGTCGGACAGGCCGTCGGCCACACCGCGCTCACGATGTCCCCCGGTCATCACCACGGAGCGCACGCGACCGCGCTGATGCTCCTCGCCCACCTCGCGGCGATTCCCGTGGGGGCGTTGCTGATTCGCGGCGCCGAAGCGGCAGCGGGCAGAGCGTCGTCGAGCGTGCGGCGTGCCGTGCGGGTTCTCGGCGCGATGCCTGTGCCCGCGCTTCGCGCGGTTGTTCTCGTCGCCACGCGCGACGCCGTGATGCCGCGAAAACTGCTCCTCGGCTCCGGGATGGGAACCCGGGGGCCACCGGTCTATCGGTAGGCCTCACACCGCCATCGAGTTCCAGGCGTCGAATATTCGCCGACGCCCCTGCCCGACAAGGGATTTGCCGCCATGTCTGCTGGACGTGGTGAAGGCCGATCCCGTGTGTACTCGCGCTCGCACCGTCGATCCGAGGCAGCTGTCGGCGACGGACGCGCGGACGCACGGTAACTCCAGTCGAGCTGGTTTATGCGGTTCGCGAATCGAGCCGTCCGAAAGCTCGATTCCGAGTTCCGGCCGCTCAGCGACACCACGATGCCCTGTTGTCGCTCGTTGCCGATGAGCTCGGCCGTTCGCGACCGGTCGGCAAATCAGCTGTGTGACAAGACAAAGCGCACGACGACCGGTGTCTGCCGCGCACGAACGCGACGCCGGCCCAGACCGATGGCGGTCCCCTCTCACTTCCCGATTCCGAACGGAGCTTCTCCATGTTCTCCACCAACCGAACCCGCCGCCCCTCCCGCCTACTGCGCGGCACCGCGGCACTCGCCGCCGCTCCCCTCCTGCTGGTCGCCTGTTCCTCCACCGACAGCACGCCCGCCCCGGCCCGGGCCGCCGACGCCGTCACCATCCAGGACCAGTGGATCAAGGCCGCGGACAGCGAGATGTCGGCCGCGTTCGGCGAACTGACCAATACCGGCGACAAGACGCTGACCGTGGTGTCCGCGACCAGTCCCGCCTCCGCCAGGGTGGAGTTGCACGAGGTGGTCGCCGACGCGAGCGGCACCAAGACGATGCGTCCGAAGAAGGGCGGTTTCGTCATTCCCCCGCACGAGTCGCTGGCGCTGGCGCCCGGCGCCGATCACATCATGTTCATGGGGTTGAACGGCCCGCTGCGCACCGGTTCCGAAACTCCGGTCACGCTCTCCTTCGACGACGGTTCGACCATGACCTTCACCGCGCAAGTGCGTGACTTCCCCGGCAATCAGGAGAACTACGTGCCCGACGGCGACCATCACGCGGGCGCGCCCGCACCGACCCACACGCCCGGTGCCTGAGCCGATCAGACCCCGGGGCTTCACCCGCAGGCGCCTCCTCGGTGGGGGCGCCGCTGCGGCGGGCGCCGTCGGCCTCGGGGCCGGTGCGATCGCACTCACCGGGCGCGACACCGGCGCGCACGGGGCCGCGCCTGCGACCGCACCGTTCTATGGGCCGCACCAAGCGGGCATCGCGACCGCACCGCAGTCACACGCGGCATTCGTCGGATTCGATCTGCGACCGGGGCTGGATCGCGACGACATCGCGGGCATCATGAGGATCTGGACCGGCGACGCCGCCCGCCTCACTCAGGGCACCGCGGCGCTCGCCGACACCGAACCCGAGCTGGCGGCGCGCCCGGCGCGGCTCACGGTGACGGTCGGCTTGGGTCCCGCGGTGTTCACGGCCGCGGGTCTGGAGCACCGCAGGCCCGCCTGGCTGCGGCCGCTGCCGCCGTTCACCATCGACCGGCTCGAACCGGTCTGGAGCGACGGCGATTTGCTGCTACAGATCTGCGCCGAAGAGGCCACCGCGGTCGCGCACGCCGTTCGGGTGCTGTGCCGGAGCGTGACCTCGCTGCTCACGGTGCGCTGGGTGCAGCGCGGGTTCCGCGACGCGGCGCCCGGTCAGACCCCGCGCAATCTGATGGGCCAGGTCGATGGCACGGTCAATATCGCCGCGCCCGACTTCGACCGGCTGGTCTGGGACGACGGCACCGCCCAGCCCTGGCTCGCGGGCGGCACCTCGCTGGTGCTGCGGCGCATCGCCATGGCGCTGGACACCTGGGACGAAATCGACCCGGAGGGAAGGGAACTCACCGTCGGGCGCAAGCTCGGCAACGGCGCCCCGCTCACCGGCGGCCGGGAATTCGACGAACCGGACTTCGCGGCCGTCGACGCGCACGGCATTCCGGTGATCCCGCCTTCCTCGCACATCGCTCGCGCCCGCCACACCCACGACGGCGAGCGATTCCTGCGCCGCGGCTACAACTACGACGACGGCCCCGCGCCGGGCCAGACCTCCAACTCGGGTCTGCTGTTCGCCGCGTACCAGCGCGACGTGGACGCTCAGTACCTGCCGGTGCAGCAGCGGCTGGCCGATTTCGATGCGCTGAACGTCTGGACGACGCCGATCGGATCGTCGGTGTTCGTGATTCCACCCGGCGTGCCGGAACCCGGCGGCTACCTCGGGCAGACTCTGTTCGAGTCGTGAGGTTGCTCGGGGCCCGCCGATCAGCGGGCCCCGAGCGCTTCCCGCCTCGATCAGCTCCAGAGCACCGCCACGAACACGTTCACGATGCCCAAACCACCCGCCGCGTGCGTCATCCAGGGCACGTCCTTGCCCCGCTTGGCATCGGCGCGCCCCATCTCGGCGAACGCGGCGACCAGCACGGAGATCACCAGCTTGACGCCGATCTTCACCATGTTCAGGTCTTTGTCCAGCGAAGCGATCGACTCGGCCATCCCGACCAGGATGATCCCGGTGATGATCTGGGCCCGCGCACCCCACACCATCACCTCGTTGACCTTGGGCTGCCCAGCCGCATACCCGCCGATCACCGCGGCCATACCGAGCAAGTGCGTCACGACCACGACGTTGTAGACGAAATCCATAACGCCACACGCTAGTTCATCCCGCCACCGTCTACTACGCGGTGTCGTGAATTCACTGCCGTGTCGCCGGACCTCCCGCCCTCACATCCGGCCACCGGCGGTGCACCCGTGCGCGATCCGACGCCTGCACAAGGGTGGGCACCATATCCGAGGCGGCGTTGCACACGGTGATTCCGCTCGAGGTCTCAGCTCAGACCCCCGGCAGAATGATCAATCGGCGTGGACTCCGGTCCCGCCCTCGCTGCGCGCGGCGCCCTGCGGTGGGCCTACGACGTGGCGGGCCAGCCGGCGCGATCGGCCAAGCGGGCAGCGTTGTCCAGCGGTCAGGACTGGGGATTGGGCTCCACGATGCGAGCGAGGGCCGCCAGGTCCGACTGCAGGGCGTAGAAGGTGCGCAGGGCGACGGCGAAGCCGATGAGCCCACCGATACAGAGGGCAACGATCGGGGTGGTCACCGCTGCCTGCTGATGTGGAGTCAGGAACATCAGCCCTGCCGGCACACCGATCAGCGGAACCGACGCTGCCACACCCAGATACACGCGGCTGCGTCGGGTCAGCCGATGGAGGCGGATGGCGTCGTCGGGGGAGGTTTGCCCAGCGACGACCAGACCGGGGTAGTACCAGCGCATGACGAAGAAAGTGGCGGGAAAGTACGTGTACACGACCGCCACCGCGGCCGCGACGAGGATCGAGGCGATCAGATTCGCCAGCAATCCGATCGGCATCGGCCCGAGCGACAGGAGCTTCACCACGAAGATGATCGTGGCCAGGGTCCATCCGATGAATGCGACCGCCGCGATTCGGTCGCCGCAGGCGAGGGTGTCGGCGCGCGCCTGCGCGAGGGTGGTCTCGTCGAAGTACCTGCCCTTGCGCAGGCCGTCAGGCACCAGGAAGACCTTGCGGCACCAGTACAGCAGGCCGACGACGGCGACCGGGTAGGCGATTGCCATCACCACGTATCCCAGGTGGGTCATCTGCCCGGCGGCGTTTTCTCCCAGTTCGAGTTCGATCAGCCGGACGTCGTGATAGGACAGGTAGAGCCCGGCCACGATCTGGCCGAATATGCTTGCCGGAATCACCACTGGTATCGGCCGCATGTGCAGCCGCGCCCGCAGGGTGTGTGCGGGCGGGTCGACCAGGTCGCGAGCGGTCCGGTCCTGACTCAATTCCAGTCTCTTGGCCAGTTCGGCGCCGTTGGGGTATCGGTCGGCGGGGTCGGGTGCAAGGCAGGTGAGCAGTGCATGATGCAGTACGGCCGGGCAGTCGGGGGGCACCTGGGCCTCCAGGGCCGCGTCGATGGGCCGGCGGCGTCGATCGATCATCGCTTGTAACGACTGCTCCGATTCGCCGGCCCTGTGCCCATCGTCGAACGGTCGCCGTCCGGTGAGTAGTTCCCACAGAAGCACTGCCAGCGAGTAGAGATCGCTGCGGGTGTCCAGATCGGCGGCAGTAGTGGCCAGGTTGGGGTGGCAGGCTTCGAGCTGTTCAGGGGACATGTAGGCCAGGGACCCACCGAAGTAGGCGACCGGGTTCGCGCCGGGCAGGTGCCGACTGAAGCTGATGTTGAAGTCGGCCAGTTTGGGCTGGCCATCGGCGGCGAGCAGCACATTCGCGGGTTTGATGTCGCGGTGCAGGACACCATGGCGGTTGGCGTAGTCCAGAGCGGTCGCGAGGCGGCTGCCCAGCCACGCGACCGCTTCCGGCCAGGTGAGCCGTTCCAGACCCGCGCGCGCAGCCGAGAGCTGAGGCTCGAGCACGCCGCCGGTCGTGATGGCGGCGTCGATGGCCTCCAGCAGCAGCTTGCCATCGCGTTGGGCCGGTGGACAGCGTCGCAGCAGTCCCAGCACGTCCAGCAAGGTGCCGCCGGGTACGTACTGCATATACATGAGTTTCAGATGCTGTTCGGCGATCTGACGCTGATCGAAGACCCGGACGATGTGGTCGTGGTCGAGCTGGGCCAGCGTCTGTGGTTCGGTACCGCGATCGTGGGAGATCTTCACCGCGACCAGTCGGCTCATCGACCGCTGCCGAGCCAGGAATACGCGCGCGAAGGCACCGCGACCCAGCGACAGCAGCAGATCGAAGTCATCGACGGTATCGCCCGGATTGATGGAGTCGAGAGCGTCGAGCGCCTTGGGCTCGGCCAGCAGCGTGGTACGTGGGCCGCCGACATCGAAACCCTCGGTGATGCGGGCCAGCTGGGTAGGGTACTCGTCCTCGTACTCGCTCAAGTCGACGTCGTTGCGGCGACTGCGGGCGCTGATCTCCTCGTAGACGAGATCGGGCGGCAGCGGGGTAGCGCACAGTTCTGGGAACTGTGCGCGATAGTCGGCAAGGCGCGGCGCGGCGCCGCTACGCCGCCAGCGTTCGTGCAGATCCACTTTGATCAGCTCGATCAGCGCGGTCCGCCGCAGCGCGGGATCGCCCGGCAGGTGGGCCGACAGATTGGGCGGTTCGTTCGATGATTTCCAGTGCTCGGCGAACTGGGCAACCAAACCCGTCAACGCGGTCTGCGTTGCCGTCACGCGACCACCACCGGGTGCGGCCGCGCCGGGGCCCTCATCCATCGTCGCTCGCTTTGAAGTGGTTGACTCGGACCTCCGCACCGAGTGCATCGGATCCCTAAGGCGAGTATCGGCACTGCCCCACTAGCCTTACTCCGCTGCTGCCCAGCTGTCCACCCCGACCACGGCCACCGACGAATGTCCACAGTGACCGCCGTGTCGCCGGACCTCCCACCCCCCGCATCCGGCCACCGGCGGTGCACCGTGCGCCGATCCGACGCCTGCACAAGGGTGGGCATCATGTCCGAGGCCTGCGCGCATACCCGACACCCGAACCCGCCAGGTGTGCGGCATCCACTACTCAGGCCCGCAGCTCACAGATCACCACGGGGATGTCGCGCGTGGTTCGTTGCTGATAGTCCGCATAGCCCTTGTATGCCGCAATGATCTGCGGCCAGAGCTCCGCCTTCTCCCGCGGACTCGCGGTACGTGCGTGCACTTTGCGCCGACGGCCGAAGATGACCAGCTCAGCGTCAGGGCGCGACTGGAGATTTCGATACCAATCAGGGTTCCGATCGTCACCGCCCTTCGACGCGACGAGCACTACCCGATCGGAGTCGTGCACCGGAGCGGTCAGGTAGCACGACCGCGGAAGCCCTGACTTGCGCCCGGTCGTGTGCAACTCGACCACCGGCATACCGAATGGGTTCGCCAGCAATCTGTTCCCGCTGACCGTGAGGACGAACCGATGGGCAAGGTTCATCAGCTTGGCCCCGCCATCTTTCACCGTGTACTTGTTCACCGCGTGCTCCTTGTCCCGACCACACCGAAGCCTTTCGCAGACCGCCAGAGTCTAGTTAGCGGCGCATACATTACCAGAGGTGTGAGCAGCGCCAACATACATCGAAGAGCACGCTGCCAAGCATCGGTAGAGCTGCCTGAACCTACGGTGGACATGCGGTAAGTCCAATCAGGAGATACGCATCGGCGGCCGAAGCCCCGCGTCTCTGTCGCCATCCACGAGAGCGATTCGCCATCCACACTCCGCTCATCGCACGACCCGCGGACGGGCGGCGGAGCCGATGACAGGATGCGCACCGGAGATTCAGCGGTCGGCGAAGATACCTTCGAGCATGCCGGTGGCTTGGCCGATCTCGATGAGGTAGCCGTCCGGATCACGCAGGTAGCAGCGAATTTCGGCTTTGCGGTCGAGGGGCTCGGTGAGGAACTCGGCACCCTTGCGGCGTGCGTCGGCATAGAAGGCGGCGATGTCGGCTACACGTACGTTCAGGAACGCCGAAACGGCATCGGTGGGCTCGGGGGGACGCAGGACGATATCGGGTTTGTCGGGGGTCGGTCCACCGCCGGGGTTCATGATGATCCAGCTGTTGGCGACTTTGACGATGCACGGGTTCTCCTCGAGCACCACCCGGCCGTTGAAGATGTCGGCGTAGAAGGCCCGGGAGCGACCCACGTCGGACACGGTCAAAAAGTGCGTCACCAGTAGTCCCTGGTCAGGGGCAGGGAAATCGGTACCGTTCATGAACGCTGCCTGCTTTCACGGTCGGTCGGTGGAATGCGGTGTGCCATGAACTGCGCCCTCGGATCGCCGGCAACCCCATCGTGCCACGCCACCACCAGCGATTATTGGTGCCACACCGCCATCAATACTCGAGCAGTCGGGCCGTCGACTCGCTATAGGCGATCGCCACGCTGTTCTCCCCCTCCCGCTCGGCGGGCACCACAACATCTCGGCGCCCGGAGCGAAGGGGCCGCCAGCTGGCGAATTTCGGCGGCCGTCAATCCAATTGGGCGACGGCAACTGTGCCGATCTTGTGGTCGGCGATCGAGGAGGCCGCGCCGTATACGCCCAGCGCGCCGATAACCGTGCCGCGGACCCAGATGATCACGCCACCGCCCCGTTGGGCACCAGTGAGTCTGCACCCGACTGCTGCGGTCCACCGACCAGCGGCTGTCCCTGTGGCGTGGCGGTGGTCATGTGCACTGTGTCGAATCCGAGCGCAATGGCCGTGTCTGCCTTGCGTTTTGCGATTTCGGTCGTATACCGGGGCGCGCCGTCCATGCACGCGAAGGCCACCAGTTTGCCGCCGGCCTCCACGACCGTAAGCGAGATGGCCTCCCCCAGCTCGGCTGCCGCCTGACGAGCGGCCGAGATCACCGAGTCGGCCTGGTCCAGCGAAATAGCCACGAGCCACTACTCCCTCACCCGCAACATCCATCGGCCCGCTCGTCGGCGGCACCTGCCGCCGGAGTGCACCGTAGATGACGACAGCGCTAAACGGTGCGCCTCCCCGCCCAGATCAGGGCCCTCCAGCTGCTAATTGAACAATGGTGTTCAATTATGCGTCCACTCGTTCGATCCTGCTACAGTCTCAGCTGATTGGACACGAGCGGGCACTGGATCGGAACCGGGGCACATGACACCGACGGAAGAGCGAATTTTCATCGCAGCTGTTCAGCTGTTCGTGGACAAGGGGACCACCCAGATCACCATCAGCGAGTTGGCACAGCAAGCCAATGTCGCCCGAGGCACGCTGTACCGCAACATCGGTTCGATCGAGGGCCTGTTCGATCGCGTCGTGCACGACATCAGTACAGACATGCACCAGCGTGTCGCCGCGACGTTCACCGGCATGGACGACCCCGCCGCCCGGATGGCAACGGGCGTACGGCTGTGGATTCGAACCGGCCACGACAACCCGTTGATGGGTCGCTTCGCTGTCGAGTTCGGCCTGCTCACCAAGGAAATACTCCGAACATGGTTGGCCGGGCCGCCGCAGGAAGATTTCCAGGCCGGAGTCGCCTCAGGGCGCTACATACTCGGCTCGGCCAGCATCGAGAGCGTCATCTCCATGGTTCTGGGCTCCACATTGAGTGCGATGTGGATGGTGCTGGAAGGTCATCAAACATGGAGAGAGGCAGGGGCGTCGACCGCAGAGCTGCTGCTGCGCGCACTGGGCATCGATCCTGAAGAGGCGCACGAGATTTCGACTCGAGAACTGCCAGCACTCGCTCCCAGCACAGTCCTGTAGACCACCACCATCACCGCCACCGTGGACGCCGACGCCTCGTCGCTCACAGTTCGCGGCACCGATGACGACCGAGGTTCGACTCTGGTTCACCGTTGTCCTGAGCTGATCGGAAGCAGTTTCGCAGATCGGTTTCCGGCGCGGAGATCGCTGACATCTGTGCACCGACAACGACTTTCCGTCACGGTGGATCGCCGACCCCGCCGAACCGGAGCTCACACGCCCGGACCACCGCCACCGTAGCCGTGGTGCCCGCCTCCCGCCGGACCACCACCGCCGGGACCACCCGGCCCCGGCTGGTGCGGGCCGCCGTAGCCCGGAGCTGCGCCCGGCCCGCCCGGTACACGACGCGTGGACCGGCGGGTCACCAGCACGACGATCAGCGGAATACCGATCACCACGAGCGCGATCAGCCCGATAACAGCGAGCCAGACCAGGTACCGACTGAGTTGCAGGAACTTCTCCGACTCCGGCGGCGGCTCGGGAGTGGGATTGCCGACTTGCGCCAGAATGTCGTACGCGGTGGCGAGAAGCATTGTCGTGCTGCCGATCTGCTCAGCGGATACGGAAATCCTCGACGGATCGTATCGTCTCCCGGAGCGGTGTGAACGTCAATGCGGAACTCCGTGTCAGGGGCGTGACAGGCCGGTGTCAGGCCGGGTGCCGATGGTGGTCGCATGAGTAATTCAGCGATCGCGGTTTCCGGGCTGCGGAAGGCATACGGGGACAAGGTGGTGCTCGATGGCATCGATCTGGATGTCCCTGCGGGAACGATCTTTTCCCTTCTCGGCCCGAATGGGGCGGGTAAGACGACGACGGTGAACGTGCTGAGCACGTTGATCACGGCCGATGGCGGGACGGTACGCGTTGCCGGCCACGACGTCGCGACCGAGGCCAAGGCGGTGCGCGCGGCGATCGGGGTCACCGGTCAATTCGCGGCGGTGGACGAGCTGCTGACGGGGCAGGAGAACCTGCAGCTGATGGTGGACCTCAACGGGATTCCCGACCAGGCAGGCAAGCGGACCGTCACAGAACTGCTGGAACGCTTCGAGCTGGTGGAGGCGGCGCACAAGCCCGCGTCGACCTACTCCGGCGGTATGCGCCGCAAGCTCGACCTGGCGATGACACTCGTCGGCAACCCGAAGATCATCTTCCTCGACGAGCCGACCACCGGACTCGACCCGCGCAGCCGCCGCACGATGTGGTCGATCATCCGCGACCTGGTGGCCGACGGCGTGACCATCTTCCTCACCACCCAGTACCTCGAGGAAGCCGATCAACTCGCCGACCGGATCGCGGTACTCGACCAGGGCCGCCTGGTCGCTCAGGGCACTCCCCACGATCTCAAGCGCCAGATCCCCGGGACGCACGTCCGGCTCCGGTTCGCCAACGGCTCACAGCTCGGCGCGGCCGCGCGTCTGTTCCCCGACTCCACGCAGGACGACGAGACACTGACCCTGCGGATTCCCAGCGATGGCGGCACGAAATCGCTTCGGGTGCTGCTGGACCGGCTCGACGAGTACGGACTCGCCGCCGACGAGTTCTCCGTGCACACACCCGACCTCGATGACGTTTTCCTCGCCCTGACGGGCCACACCACGGAGGTAGTCGCGAAATGACCGCCAAGTCCCCTTCGATTGTCATGTTGCGCCGCAACTTCAAACACATCGCCAGGAACCCGACCTCGGTGTTCAACGCGGTCCTGATGCCGATCATCATCATGCTGATGTTCGTGTACATGTTCGGCGACGCTTTCGACGTCGGCGTCGACTACATCGACTACGCCACGCCCGGCCTGATCCTGTTGGCGGTCTGTTACGGGCTGGGGAACACCGCGACAGCGGTGAACTCCGATATGACGAACGGCATCATCAACCGGTTCAAGGTCATGGACGTCTCCCGCGGCGCGGTGTTGAGCGGTCATGTCATCGCCACTGTGCTGACCAATCTGATCGCCATCACGGCCCTCGTCGGAGTGGCGTTCCTGCTGGGATTCAGTCCGTCGGCGAATGTCCTCGACTGGCTCGGTGTGGTCGGCATCGTCGTGCTGCTCGGTGTCGCGGCCAGCTGGCTCACGGTCGCCTTGGGATTGGCGGCGAAGTCTCCGGAAACGGCGGGCATGGCCTCCGTACCGCTGGTCATGCTGCCGTTCTTCAGCAGCGCGATCGTGCCTGCGGAGAAGATGGGACCGGGCTTGCGGCAGTTCGCCGAGTACCAGCCCTTCACGCCGATCATCGAAACCCTGCGCGGGTTGCTCGACGGCGCACCGAACACCGGCGATGCGATCACCGCCATCGCCTGGTGCGTCGGGATCGCGGTCGTCGGGTACCTGTGGGCGCGTTCGACATTCAGCAAGCGAGCGTGAACGCGGCCAACTCGTGCCAGCTCGCCCGCGCCCCCTCCTGTGCCGCCTCGGTGAACCGCGTGTCGCCGAGGCGGCTTCGCGCGGCCTGCTCGATCCTGACCACATCCGGTTGGGAGTGATCCGCCAGACCACGCACGCCTGCGCTCGCCGCGAGCAGCCGCGCGGCTTGCTCGTAGTTTTCGTCACGCAGCGCCAGATCCGCGATCCCGACGAGCGCCCGGGCGATCAGGGGTGCGTGCCCCGCCTCGGACGCCGCTTGCAAGGCCGCGACGCGGTGTGCGCGCGCCTCGTCGAGATCCTCGGCGAGATAGCCGAGCAGATCCTGTTTCATCGCGCGGCCGATTGCCCGCTCGGCGTCATCGCCGAGCAGCGTTGTCGCGATGTCGAGTTGCCGGTATGCCTGCTCGGCATCGCCGATCCAGCGCGCGAGTTCCGCCTTCGACAGCGCCAGCTCGGCAAGCACATTCGGCCAGGCGACTCGTTCCGCGGACCGCTGCGCCTCGGCCATGGCCGCCGCGCTCGACTCCTCGTCGCCCGACAGCCAGTACAACTGGGCCTGCCGCGACCGCAACGGCACGACATCCTCGATGGCGCCGATCTCGGTGACGACCGCGATCGCCTGTTCGTAATGCTCACACGCACTGGCGAACTCGCCGCGCATGGCGATGCGATTCGCCAGCTCGGTCTGGGCGAACGAAATCCCCCACCGTTCGCCGAGCGCGCGAAACTCGGTGAGCGCCGCCGCGAGATAGGTGTCCGCATCCCGGCCGCCATAGCCGAGCTGGATCCGCAATTTGCCGAGCTGCAGCCTGCCCAGGGCGCGCACCCAGGGGTCCTCGTCGGCCAGCAGTGATTCCCACGCGGGCAGGAACGCGTCCGGCCCTTGCAACATGCGTTCCAGTGGGGCGGCAAACCTCAGCACCGGGTGACGGCTCTGAACACGCCTGCTGGATTCGTAAGCTTTGCGGATCCACTCCTCCGCGTTGTACTGGTCACTCTGCGGCCCGGAGATCACGAACTGAACGACGAACGCGTACACCACTGCCCGGATCTCGTCGGCCACCTCGCCGGGCATGGCCGTGGCCGCCAGGATCAACTCGTTGCCCTCGGCCTTGTGCCCGCCGAGCCACCAGTACCAGCCTGCGGCCGCGGCGAGCCGCATCACCCCGTCGGCCTCGCCGGCCGCGAGCGCACCACGCATCGCGGCAGCGATATTGTCGTGCTCGGCCTCCAGCGTTGCGAGCCATTCCAATTGCTCGGCGCGGCGCAGATGCGGATCCGAGATTTCGGCGAGTTCGGTGAAATACGCGAGATGCGCACGACGCGCCGAATCCGATTCCCCCGCCTCCGTGAGACGCTGTTCGGCGTACTCCCTGATCGTGCCGAGCATCCGGTAGCGTGGCGCCAAGTCGCCCTCGGTGAGCACCAGCGATTTCTCGGTCAGCGCGGTCAGCAACTCGAGTACCTCACCCGCCTCGACCGCCTCGCTCCCGCAGACCCGCTCGGCTGCTTCCAGGCTCGCCCCGCCCGAGAACACCGAAAGCCTGCGCAGGACAACCCGTTCCGCGTCGGTGAGCAGCTCCCAGCTCCAGTCGACCACCGCGCGCAGCGTCCGGTGCCGCGGCAGCGCGGCCCGGCTGCCGCCGGTGAGCAGGCGGAACCGATCGTCGAGCCGGTGGGCGAGCTGATCGAGGGACATGGTGCGCAACCTGGCCGCGGCGAGTTCGATCGCCAACGGCATCCCGTCCAGTGCCCGGCAGACGCGCGCCAACGTCGACAAGGTGTGGGCGTCGGTCGTGAGGTCCTTGCGCACCGCGCGGGCTCGGTCCAGCAGCAGCAGGATGGCCGGAGCCGACGCGATCTCGCCGGGGTCGGCGTGTTCCGCGGGTAAGGCCAACGGTGCGACCGGCCACAGTGCCTCACCGGTGATGCCGAGGGGTTCCCTGCTCGTCGCGAGGATCCGCAGCTGCCTGCACTCTCCGAGTGCTCGATGGGCGAACGCTGCCGCGGACTCGATCACGTGCTCACAGTTGTCCAGAACGAGCACCATCGCCCGCTCGCGGACCGCGGCGATCACCCGATCCGTCGGCTCCGCGTCCGGCGCCTCGCCGAGCAGCGCATCCCGCAGTTTGAGCGCGGCGAGCGTCGCTTGCGCGATATTGTTCCCGCTTCCCTGCCCTTCGGGCCCATCCCCCGTGCGCCCGCCTCCGGTGTCACCGTCGGCGCCGATGGCCGCGAGTTCGACCAGCCAGGCACCGTCCGACAGGTCGCCGAGCAGCGTGCGCGCGGTTTCCGTGGCCAGTCGGGTCTTTCCAGAGCCGCCCGGCCCGATCAGGGTGGTGAGCCGGTGTTCGGCGATGAGTTCGCCGACCGCGGCGACATCGGCGTCCTTGCCGACGAAGCTGGTCAGCTCGGCACGTAAGTTGGTCTTCCGGTTGTCCTCCCGCCGTCCCAGCTCGCCCCGCAGCAGCGCGACGTGCAAGGCGGACAGCTCCGGTGCGGGGTCGACGCCCAGCTCGTCGGCCAGGGTTTCTCTCGCGCGCTCGTACACCAGCAGCGCCTCGGTGGGGGGGGGGG